>CAYYHH010000127.1:2153-5862 GCA_964471645.1 uncultured Oscillospiraceae bacterium | reverse complement strand
AAGGCAACGGCCTCCGGCCTCCGACTCGCTTCGCTCCCTGCTGTCCGTTTTTCCACTGCAGCTGAAGCTGCGGAAAAAAGGCAACGGCCTGTGGCCTCCGACTCGCTTCGCTCCCTGCTGTCCGTTTTTCCATTTCAACTTATTAAATCTCCAATGACTTTACAAATCCGATCCACCTGAGAAAATGTCAGATCGGCATACAATGGCAGACACAGTATTCTTTTCGAAATATATTCGGCAACAGTAGTTTCAGCGGGGGCCCCTGCGTCCTTGTAGCATTGCAATTCCGTAACAAGGGGATAAAAGTATTTTCTGCTGTAAATCTGTTCCTTTATCAACCCTTCGTATATTTCATCCCTGCTTTTCCCGCAAATCTCTTCTATGAACACAACGGGAAAATAAGCATAATTTGATTGGATTCCATTTATTTCCTCCGGAAGAATAACACCCTTGATACTATCAAGATTTTCCCGATATCTAAAAACGATACTCTTTCTCTTAGCTATTTGCGATTCGATGTGCCGCAGATTGCAAATACCCATGGCCGCCTGAAACTCGTTCATCTTGGCATTTCCGGAAACATATTCAACATTGCTGCCGCCTATTCCAAAGTTGGCGAGACTGTCCAACTTACTTTTCATATTGCCATCGCGGAATGCCAACGCCCCACCTTCAATTGTATGAAACACCTTTGTCGCATGAAAGCTATACATTGAAACATCCCCGAAATTCCCTGCGTCAACCCCGTTTATTTTTACGCCAAAGGCATGGGCTGCATCGTAAAGAATTTTTAAGCCGTATTTTTTCGCAATATGTACAATTCCCTCTATGTCGCAAATATTACCGTAAACGTGTACAGGCAATATTGCCGAGGTGGCCTCCGTTACTAAGCCTTCAAGTTTTTGAACATCAATGGTGTAATTATCCGACCTTATATCGCAGAAAACCGGTTTGAGCCCCTTCCTGACTATTGCGTGGGTCGTGGAAACAAAGGTAAACGGAGAGGTAATTATTTCTCCCTCTAAATCTAACGCTTCTATTGCGCTCTCCAAGGCCAGGTGCCCGTTTGAAAAAAGAGAGATATTCGATACCTCCATATATTCTTTTAAAAGTCGTTCCAATTTCTGATGCTTGGGCCCCTTGTTGGAAAGCTGACGAGTTTCCCATATATCTTCTATCTCTTCGATGTATTCATCAAAACCCGGCATAGCAGAACGAGTTACATAGATAGCCTCTTTCATATTTGCACCTCATTTTTACACCCCTGGAAATATTCTCAGAATTTTCAAGGTGCATTTTTCTTAGTTCTAATTTTTCATAAGCCGGTTAACACTATCAATGCCGGTATCATTCTCTGTGAATCACGGTGCATATTAGTAATTTATATTTGTTTTTCTGTCCAACAGCGACAAAATATATTGGCCGTAGTCCGTCATCTGTAAGCTCTGTCCTATTTCTATCAGCTTCCCGGTATCGATAAAGCCCCTTCTCCAAGCGATTTCCTCTAAACATGCGATATAAAAACCTTGCCTGTTCTGAATGGCCTCAATGTATTGGGCTGCGTTCAACAAACCTTCCGGCGTCCCTGTATCAAGCCATGCCATTCCGCGGCCAAGAATGAGCACATTCAGCTTTCCCCTATCCAGGTACACCTGATTTATCGATGTGATTTCCAATTCCCCCCGTGCCGAAGGTTTAATGCTTTTTGCAATCTCTACAACATTATTATCATAGAAATATAGTCCCGGTACCGCTAGATCAGATTTGGGATTATCCGGCTTTTCTTCTATGGAAACCGCTTTAAAATCATCATCGATTTCAACAACGCCGTAGGCCCTGGGGTTTTTAACTATGTATCCAAAAATTGTGGCACCATCCACATTTCCTTTCGCCCTGTTAAGGATCCTGGTCAAATCCTGGCCGTAAAACAGATTATCCCCGAGAATCAGGCAAACCCTGTCTTTCCCTATGAAATCCTTTCCTATTATAAAGGCATCCGCCAATCCCTTAGGTTGTTCCTGCACTACATAGGAAAGCGCAATACCTAAATCTGAACCGTCACCCAGGAGACCTTTGTAAACCGGCGTATCTTCAGGAGTTGATATAATCAGAATGTCCTGAATTCCGCCAAGCATCAGCACCGACAAAGGGTAGTAAATCAGGGGTTTATCGTATATGGGCAAAAGCTGTTTTGATATTGCCTTTGTCATGGGATACAGGCGCGTACCACGCCCTCCTGCAAGGATAATCCCTTTCATCATTGCACCTCCGGTCTACTTTCGTTTTCATAAGCTAGTTAACACTGTCCTACAAAATAATAAAATCATCCAACATTCTGCATATATTTTCCGGATCGTTGAACATCATCACATCGATAATCGACAAACCTGGTTCAAAGAAAGATTCCATCTGAGGATACTCTCTCAGATTCGTCTTTATAAAACCGATGTTAATACCGGCATTTCGAAATTTGTCCTTACTGTAGAACTTAACCCCGCCCTCCAAGTTCAAATATTCATCCACATCTCCAAGGCTTTTGCAGATATTAAGAGGCCATTCGTCGGGAGCTTCAGGTTTTTCTATTTGCAGATCCATTTCAGAAAAAATACTGATATCCCTGGGAAATCCCAGATAGGCACATACGGTCTTCAGGATATTCTCATTAAGCTTAGCTACGCTGTCTGTCGATATGTCCAAGGCATTTTCGACAACCTTAACGGTTTCATTGAAATATGGAGCCCTTTTACTATAATATCCCAGATGTTTAAAGATTTCGGATCTCCAGTCTTCACTATTGTTTATCCTCACATCCTTTATAATATCTTTTTGTGAATATTTTCGGAGGGGTATTCTTATATATCGCCAGCCGCCACCGGGCATTAGTATTCGATTCCTTTGGATCCAGCCTTGTTTAGTGAATTGGACCATATCCAGCAGGATGAAGCGGTCCGTATGCTTGATGAGGCTGAAATAGCCCAGGTAAGGGAAGAAATAGGGCTGGTTGATTCCTATTCTCATGCTAAATTCTGCCCCCTGTCAGGCATTCAACGGCATCCAGATCAAATACCGGAATTCCACAGGTTTCTTTAACCCGGAATCTCTCCTGCCAATCGCTGCTGATATACACTGCTTTGGGGTCTGTTATATGGTCACATACACCCCCATCTTCCGCAACTGTCAATACCTCGGAAAAGAGTCTTTCGCTTATTGGGTATTTGCCCACCATATCTTCATATGTGCCCTTTTTCTTTGCGAGAAGGGTGATCTTTATTCCTCTGTTGAAACACTGATATAAATAGTTCAATAAGAATGTATTAATGCGGCCATTGACTATGAGAGTGTCCTCAGAATCAATGTAAACCCTTTCGTATGGGAAATTGAAATAATAATTATTCCTGAAGTTTAGATCAACGATCAGATCCCTGTCGTTAAATATGACCTTCACATTCTTCCCCATGGCATCCATGACAGACATGGCGGCGAAATTGACGCCAAGCTGCCTGTAGAGAGCCATTTCTCCGATCTGTCTGACTGAAAACTCCAAGAGCTTCAACATACCTGCTTTATCCTCTTTTACTTGAAAGAACCACGAGCTCCGAAATTTGAAATGACTATTCAACTCCCTGGCAATTTCTTGAAACTGCCCGTTTACGTCAGCCCGTTCCGAGTGGTATGATCTGCCGTCTATGATCCGTTCTCTGGTTCCCGG
>CAYYHH010000127.1:0-2053 GCA_964471645.1 uncultured Oscillospiraceae bacterium | reverse complement strand
TAATGGAGTAAGCTGCAATAATGAAATAGCGAAAACCACCGATCCCATTGCCAGCGACAACAGCAAGGAGGGCATGATATCCCTCAATTGTTCTGCATAGCCGTATTTTAGTAACTTCTTATTTGGGAATGCATTGATAAAACTTGAAATTATACCGTTGACAATGCTGCTGAATGCGATGGCGTAGATGCCGTAGGGAATAGAAATCATGAGGATTCCCAGTCCGACAAACGTCTTTATTATCTCCAGCTTTAAGAAAATATCGCTCCTGCCCAGCGCATTGATTACCTGAAGATTCGCCGTGTGTATCGGCCACAACGCATAACCGAAACAAAAAATCCTGATAAAAGGAACTGCAGGCAGCCATTTATCTGTGAGAAGAACAACAACCAGCGGCTCGGCTACAGCCGCAAGTCCAATCATCATTGGAAATATCACAAAGCATCCGGTGGTAATTGAACGGCGCATCATACTTTTAACCCTTTCCCTGTCATCCTGATAAAATGCAAAAGCCGGGAACATGACCGATTGAATTGATCCGTTAACATTGATAATTATCATCCCGGGGATGTTTCTCCCTTTATCATAAAACCCGAGCATTGAGGTATTGTATAGTCTGCCGATGATCAGGCTGCTGAGATTTTTATAAGCCGACTCAATCAAGGATGAAACCAACAGCTTCCACCCAAAGGAAAACAGTATAATCAAGCCTTGAACGGAAAAGAATCTGCCCGGTCTCCACGGAACGATAAACCACAATATTAGCACAATCGACAATTGGTTTATAAGTTGTTGCCCCACCAAAGCCCATACTCCGCATCCTGAGTAGGCCATGACAATTCCTGTGGTTCCCGAGATCGTGACAGCGCCCAGACTGCTGTAAAACAGCTTCCTGAACTGCATCTTTCTGGCGATCACCGCATATTGCACAGAAACGAAGGCGCCCAACAATAATGTTAATGAAACAATTCTAAGCACCCACACCAGCTGGGGCTCCGCAAAGAAAACCGCTATTGCCGGTGAGGCAATAAAAAGCACAATATACAGCAAAATTGAAATTAGAAGGCTTAAATAGAACACCGATGAAAAATCCCCTTCTTCAACATCTTTTTTTTGTATAAGTGCAGTGCTCAAACCACTTTGGACAAATATCCCTGCAATGGTGATGAATATGGCAACTATGGCTAATATCCCGTAATCCTTCGGCATTAAAAGTCTGGCTAATATAACTTGAAGAAAAAATTGTACCCCTTGGGTGCCGCCTCGCTCCATGAGCTTCCAAAAAAGCCCGGAGAGAACCTTGGACTTAGTCATGCTGTCATTCATAGTTCACCGCCTTGCACCATGATATTATTGCCCATCTATCTGACTCCTTCTATTGGTCTGTCAAACTTAACGCATTCAGTATTACCTCGATTGCCTCTGCCCTGGTTGCCCCATTCCCCGGCATAAAGGTGTTGTCGGGATAACCTCTTACCAAGCCTTTTTCAACTGCCATATATATATCTGAGGCTGCCCATTCGGAAATTTGGCCACTGTCGGCAAATTTCGTAATGCCGGTCAACGGGTCCGGCTTTAAGGTCCTTATCAGCAGAGATGCAAGCTGCTCCCTGGTTATGATTACGTCAGGGCCGAAGTATCTATCGCTGAAGCCTTTTGCAATACCATGAAATTCTGCAATCTGTATTGAACCTTTTGCCCAATGGCGTTCTACATCATCCCATTCAGACTCGCCTTTGCCTTCAAGTCGGAATGCTGCGACCAGCATGGTTATGAATTCCGCCCTGGTTATCACTCGATCAGGTCTGAATGTCCCGTCCCCATAACCCTTAACGAAACCCATGGCGCTTGCTTTTTGGATCGCATTTTTTGCCCAATGGCCTTCAATGTCTGTGAACATGGAGTCAGTCCTAGAGAGCACTTTTATTGTCAGTTTAGCTGCGGTACTTTTATTATTAGCATCTTTGAGAGTTAGCTCTATTGAGAAAGTGCCCGGCGGCTCCGCCGGAATACCGTTTATAAAGCCCTTAGGATCAATTTTCATACCATCCGG
>CAYYHH010000126.1:3701-5866 GCA_964471645.1 uncultured Oscillospiraceae bacterium | reverse complement strand
CCTAAGTATCCGTAGAGAATTGAAACCAGAGGATTGACCCAGTTCAAAACTGCGTAGGGTATGTAAGAAGCAGTCGGGACACCCAGGAAGCTTGACATAGTGGCACCGCACACATTCCATGGAATTATGGGCGAGGTCAATGTTCCGGAATCCTCTAAACATCTTGAAAGGTTCTTTGCCTTTAATTTTCTGTCTTCAAATGCAGTTTTATACATTCTGCCGGGAAGAATGATGGCAAGATATTGATCTGCAGTAAGCATATTGACGAACAGACATGAAAGAACAGTTACCGCAACTAAAGAGCCCGTGCTCTTGGCGAATGACAATATCTTATGAGCTATGTCGCTTAACATACCGGTCGCCTCCATGACTCCGGCGAAAGACATGGAGCAGAGAACCACACTGACAGCCCACAGCATGCTGTCGAATCCGCCCCCGCCGACCAGGTCAGCCACAGTGTATCCGGCGCTTAGCTCGGCCTCGCTGATGGACGCATAGCCGTAATGCATAGTTGGGAACCATTCTACCACATTTATTCCCTGCACTGCAGACATACAAAACAGTCCGATAAATATACCGATAAATATACCAAGGAGTGCCGGGATCTTAAGGATTACAATTGCAATTAAAACGAGTACCGGTAATAATAATAAAGGACTGACTACAAATTCGTTTAAAATCTCAGATTGCAATAATTCCGCCTGGGCTACCGATACGTTTTCTGTGGCGGTTGCTCTTCCGATAATAGCGTATACACCGAGTGCTATCAACATAGAAGGAGTTACAGTATAAACCATGTGCCTGATGTGTTCGAAAAGATTCGAGCCTGCTACCGCAGGTGCCAAGTTGGTGGTATCTGACAATGGGGACATCTTGTCTCCAAAGTAGGAGCCTGCAACTACTGCACCGGCCGTCATCGCAGGGCTGACACCAAGCCCGATGGATACGCCGATCATGGCTACGCCGATAGTTCCCGCAGTTGTATAAGAACTGCCAAGACACAAGGAAACGATCGAGCACAAGATACAAACAGAAAACAAGAAAATTGATGGGTTTAAAATGTTTAATCCATAATAAATCATAGACGGGATAACGCCGCCCGCTTTCCAAGTAGCAATCAGGATTCCCACCGATAAAAGAATCAGACATGCCTGCAACGAACGGCTGATGGCGGAAATCATGCCCGTTTCCATATAGGACCATTTCCAACCATTTAATGCACCGGCCACCGAGGCGATAACCGCAGCCATTAGCAATGGCATGTGGGATTCACCATAACTGAATGCAATGGAGTAAATAATGACGCCTAGTGCTAATACGACGACTATTAAGGTTTGCCAGAAAGGAATTTTTCTACCCATTTTTTGTCCTCCACAAAAAAATAATTAAAAGATAACTACATTTACAAATCTTAGTATATATGTATACATAGTCATAGTCAAGTATCGGTTATGTTGCATTAATTGATTTTTTGTAGTATATTTATGGCAATAATGCTTATGAAAAAGAGGTGAAGGTATTATGGATTCATCATTAAGAAAATTAGCGACTAAAATGATTTTGGAGAGAATACAACATGGCGATTTTGCAGCAGGCGATATTATCTCAGAATCGGAAATCTGTAATATTTTGAATATCAGCCGGACTCCCGCGAGGGAGGCGCTTATTGAGCTGGTTGCCAATGGGGTTCTGGAGAAGGTTCCCAGAAAAGGATATCAGGTTGCCAGTACCAGTCAAAAGCAGGAATTAGATGCTTATATCGTTCTTGCCGATCTGGATGCATTGGCCGGTAGGTTAGCCTGTCCAATGATAACAGCACAGGACATTCTTCACATGCAGGAACTGGTCGATCTGATCGATATCGCTATAAAATACAAAAACTATGCCTCCTATTGTGAACTGCAAGAGAAATTTCACAAGGTATACATACAGCGTGCCGATAACGTATCGCTATCCAGGATGCTGGATGAAATCAGATCTTGCGTGATCAGATATACTTATTTTAGCGAGGATATCGACACGCAGTTTGAAATATGCAGGTTAATGAACGAGGAACACAAAAAAATCATTGAGCTGTTTCAAAGTGGTGACGCCGATGCAGTGAGTAACTACTTAGAATACACCCATTGGGCTATCAAGGATTACGACCTGATTTAACCAATTCC
>CAYYHH010000126.1:0-3601 GCA_964471645.1 uncultured Oscillospiraceae bacterium | reverse complement strand
AGGTTTTAATAGTATGCCGGGCATGTCGTCAATCCAATCAGCACTACTGAGCCTCTAAGCCTCGTTACATTTTACAATAAGATCTTCGGCGGTTTCTCTGGTCAACCCTGCTTCCAAACAAACTTCAATGAAAGCCTTATCAAGGCGTGATGTTTGATCTTCTGACAACACTGCACCGGGAAGCTCTCTGATTTTGGCCACTTCATCTTTAGCTTTTTCAAAGATACTCTTGCCGCCATCCTTTTTCCAGCTTGCCCTGTCTTGATAATTCATAACCAAATTATCATAATTATGTTCCTTCTTGTACAATTTTAATGTGTGCTTTTCCTTCATATAGTTTCCGGCAGGACCCACCTTGCAAATCACATCGCTTGCAAGGGTTTCATCGTTGAAATTGATCCCCTTGGCAAAATGCTTCAACGTTCCGATATATTCAGCATCCATGACCAGCTTTTCAACGCTCATTTCGGCGATAACGTTCAACCCGCCTGCGCCGGAAATGTTATCGATCCCCAACTGGAATGCAATAAAACCGCTTCTCGCCGTTTCGCTCCCGGCCTGATAATCGATTTCCTTAGAATCGGACAAAGCGGCATAAGTATGCGTCGGCAGGCCATAATATTTTCCCATCAGCGCATAGCCGGCAGTGATCATATTCGATTCCATTGCAACCATAGGTGTATACATAGTGCGCATATTAAAAATACAGGGAGCACCGCCATAAGCGACTGCAACACCCGGTCTTACCAGCTGCGCTAAAATAAGTCCGGATAAATTTTCAACGGTATGCTGCAAAATACAACCTGCAAGTGTAATAGGACCGCTGGCCCCGGCAATCTGTGCGGAAATCAGCTCTATTGGAATATTTCTTTTAGCACAGTCAATTATGTTCTGCGCACCGATGTGCGACCAGGTCATGGGAGATGTTACGCAAATATCAAACACGGTATACGGTTTTTCCATTACGGCTTTTTCGCTTCCAAGCACTGCTTCCAAAAGCTTAAAGGTGCGAGGAACTCCCAATACATCAGTCGATCCGCCGACGATAGGCTTTTTGGAATACTTCATCTCAGTATAATAAAGGTACTGTGATCCCAGATCTCCAGGCGCCTCTTCGCAGACAACGGAGGAAGATACGAAATCAATTTGTGGTAAGTGTTGTGCAACTTTTGAAATCAGCTTTAGATCGGCTACTGTAGAAGGCCTGACAGTTACACCATCATCTGCCAACATAAATCCGGCACTGCTACCCGGATTGAATCTACTTTTTGAATCTCCGAACGTACAATAGTAGTTTCCGTCTCTGTCATACAGATCAAAGGAGCTAGGTGCAGATTCAATGCATTTTTCAATCAATGCCCTGGGAATTTTAACGTTTTGCGTCCCCCTATCAATGGCACAGCCTGCATTTTCAAGAATATCCAAGGCTTCATCACATGCAAATACGACACCTGCATTTTCAAGCACGCGGACAGCGTTCTCATGCATAAGTTCAATTTCCGAATTTGTCATTACCCTTAATTGCGGCAGGGAGTCAAATGTAAACTTACCCATAAATCAATATCCTCCTATTTCTTTATGTATACTCATATATAAAATATACTTTAATCCAAATAGAGTCAAGCAAACAATTTTGAAACAGTGGTAAAATATTATAAAAAACAACAAACGCCTCACTATTGCGACGTCTGTTAAGTGGTGGGAGTTCGTCCCTATCTAAAACCAATAAAAAACAGAGGATCCGAATGAACCTCTGTTTTTTATTGGTGGAGACAAGGAGGATCGAACTGCTTCCCAACATGTGTGCACACATGTTCCATAGGGGGCACTGCCCCCTCCTGGCGGGTCTTGCGACCCTGTCACCCCCGAAGTGGTTGTCCGCAAAAAGAAGCTCTGCTTTAATCAGTGGAGATGCTCTCCCCTGATAACCCCTCTGGTCAGGAGTTCGTCCCTATCTAAAACCAATAAACAACAGAGGCTGCAAATGAACCTCTGTTTTTTATTGGTGGAGACAAGGAGGATCGAACTCCTGACCTTTTGACTGCCAGTCAAACGCTCTCCCAGCTGAGCTATGCCCCCGTATTTGATTTGAATCGTCGGTGCGACAAGACTTATTTATAATAACATAGACAGCAACACAATTTCAATCATTATTTTTTCAACTATTATTTATATTTTTATTGGTGTGGTTATTAGTCGTATGTTCAGAAAAAATCATTTCCGGGGTCGCACTTGCTGAAGCAATAAAGGAAATAAATTTCCTCGCTTAGGAAAATCCTTGCGCTAAACAAAGGGATGGCGTCGGGGAAATCCGGCAATTGCAACATACCTGGATTTGGCATGGTAATTGCTTTGCATATTTGAACGAAGGCCCGCAAATAAATGCAATTATACACAAAATACCTAAGTGTTTTAAATTGGGGCCTGAAATTTATTCAAAAGGCTGAGAGGCCGAAGCAAACACTATGAAAGGGTGATATGTATGGCAAAAAAAGTTGAAGAAAGAGCCGAACTGAAGAAAGTTATGAACATGAAGGACGTAATGGCTCTTGCATTTGGTACGATGATCGGCTGGGGCTGGATCATGTTAGCCGGCGTCTGGGTTTCTGCCGCCGGAGTTGTTGGCGCTATAGCCGCTTTCGCGGTCGGCGCCGTTTTATGTATTTTCGTCGGTTTGACTTATGCGGAGTTGACACCTGCGCTTCCATTGGCAGGCGGAGAGCTGGTATTCTCCTATCGAGGTCTTGGATATAAAGCCTCATGGTTTACGGGTTGGATGATTACATTCGCATACGTAGGCGTTGCGGCCTGGGAAGGCCCTGCAATGGTAACGGCAATTGACTACATAATCCCGCTGCCCAGATTCGGTTATCTATGGACGGTGGCAGGCTTTGATGTTTATTTCTCATGGGTTATCGTAGGTTCCATCGGAGGACTGATCTTAGCCTTCGTGAACTACAAGGGAGCAAAGCCGGCGGCAGTGTTCCAGACTGCTGCAACCGTTGCTATGTCTATCGGCGGCATTCTCTTTTTCTTTGGCGGTGTCAGCTTCGGAAGCGTATCCAACATGGTTCCCGTTACAACCAGTGCAGGCGGACTCGTGGTAGTACTATTGATGGTACCCGCTATGTTTGTAGGTTTCGACGTCATACCACAGGCTGCCGAAGAAATGAACATTCCTTTAAGATCTATAGCAAAGGTTCTTATCCTTTCGATACTGATGGCCGCCGCCTGGTATATTATAATGATAATCGGAATTTCACTTTGTGCACCTGCAGATGTAAGGGAGGCCGCGGCAATTCCGGTGGCTGACTCATTTGCTCACGTGCTTAATTCGCCCGCTGCCGGCAAATTTATGATAATAGCTGCACTTTGCGGGATCCTGACATCGTGGAACGGCTTTATTCTTGGCGCAACCCGCGTTATCTTTGCTATGGGCAGGGCCAAGATGCTGCCCCCTGTTTTCGGGAGAGTTCATCCCAAGTACCAAACACCGACCGCTGCGATAGTTTTAGTCGGTTTGATTACCTGCCTGTCACCGTTGCTTGGCAAGAGCGCTCTGGTATGGTTCGTAGACGCCAGTGCCTTCGGGACCGTAGTC
>CAYYHH010000125.1:0-5877 GCA_964471645.1 uncultured Oscillospiraceae bacterium | reverse complement strand
AGCAATACTAAAGTGTAGATTGTAAACAGAGGAATGGCAATGTAGGAAATCAGTATTTCCAAAAAACGAGGGTAATCCACCTCACGCGGCCTCGCCGAACCCCATTTCCCGCTTTCACCAAATCGTGGCAAAAGAGAAAGATAATAAACGGGTGCAAACACGATCCATACAATCGTCATCATATACGCATAGCTATCATTGTTAACATTGAAAAGCAACGTATCAACGGCAAACAGTATCGCGGCGATACCGGCACTCAGAACGCCCGAGTACAAGGCGGAAACAAAGAAGCTTTTGAAATGGACCAAAGCTACTACATTGAAATCGATTTTTCTATCCGTAGCTGGAATCCACAGCACAGCACAAGTCATGGCAAATACCGCCACGAAGCTGCGTACAAATATTTCTGCGGTAATATCCGGCGATGGCCAGATCGTCGCAAAATATCCGGCAGTCAGCACCAGGGCAATCCCGTATACCGCCAAACCGAATATCGGTTGCCTTCCCTTTCTTTCAATGAAAAATTGTGCTACCATGCCGATAAAAGCCCCGACTCCCAGTGTAAAAATTCCTTTTTCCACTATAAGCGGCGGGGAAACGTCTTTGGCTATTAAATAGCATACCAATGCTGCCGCTGCAACCAAGCTGATCACTGTAAAAGGGAAACGTGAAACAGCTACAGACAACCCCCTGATCGATTGATATATTAACATTTTAATGCGTTTCATAAATACCCCTTCTTTCGATGACAGCATCTTACCGGCAGTATTAGCTGATGTACCATTTCTTTTTGCATTTGGTCTGTTTCACTTTGGACTCGGACTATTTTACCTTGTATTTGGACTATTTCACTTTGATAAAAGTTCCGTCATCCAGCTCTTTAAATGCCAGCGCAAGCTCTTCTCTTGTATTCATAACTATGGGACCGCCCCAGGCCACCGGCTCATTTAGCGGGGCACCCGACATCAAGAAAAATCTCATACCTTCATCCCCGGCCTTTACATAAAATTCTTCACCTTTATCGAAGAGAACCGCTCGTTTGTTTTCAAAGGAATTGCCGCCCTCCTCAAAATAACCGCTCCCATTGACAATATAAACAAAAAGAGTATCGGTGCTTCGCGTATTGATCTTCCATTCGGCCCCGGGTTCCAAATCAACATCTAAATAGAGTACCTTAACATAGTCCCCTTCCGTTGCTCCGACCTTGTCCTTATATGGGCCCGACAATATACGAATAGTTGCGCCCCCCTCATTTATCACAGGTATCCTTTCCACAGACAGATCCCTGTATTCCGGGTTCGTCATTTTATCTTTTTTTGGAAGGTTCACCCACAATTGTGCACCCAGCATACGTTCGGCTGCCATTGGCATTTCCTGATGAAGGATCCCACTGCCTGCTGTCATCCATTGGCAACAGCCATCGGATATTACTCCCTTGTTGCCTAAGCTGTCCCCGTGTTCGATTTCGCCATTGATCAAATAAGTGACTGTCTCTATCCCACGATGTGGATGCCATGGAAACCCTTTAATGTAATCGTTCGGATCTTCCGAATCAAAGGCGTCCAGCATTAAGAAAGGATCGAAATCTACAACATCGGCCCTGCCTATAACTCGAACCAGTTTAACACCCGCCCCGTCATACTGGATTGAACCCGTAACAATTTTCTTCACATTTCTTCTTTTCATATTGCACCTCTATTTATATTCTGCCGCACCTGTTTGTATCCTGTCGAACATGTTTTTATAATCCGCTGCACCTATTTATGTATTCTTTCGCGCCTGTTTTTTATTCTGCTGCGCCTGTTTATGTATTCTGCCGCATCTGTTTTATATCCTGCAGCGCCTGTTTTTTATCCTTTCGACCTTGCCGGACTTATATTTATCCCGGACCCATAATTGATACCGATGCCAGATTAAAAGCTAAAACCCTGCGTTCCGCTCTTTCCATGGATATAAATCCCGGGCATTTATTAATTTAGTATACTGATACCATTTTTTTGTTGAGTCTAAGCATTTTGGCAACAGATCGACAATCAATGGTCAGTGCTTCGAAAAAAACTTAGCTTGACACAAAAAAACATAAAAGCTATAGTTATTATTTGTGGAAGGAATGAAACAACGGATGATGAAAGATAATAACAATACTATGCAAAACAACGATAGCACAAGCGCAGTGTCGAGCAAAGATGGCAACAACACAAGGCCGGGCAAGGTCAGCAACAACACAAGATCGGGCAAGGACAGTAGCAACATAAGATCGGGCAAGGGCGGCATCAACACAGAGTTAGGCAAGGATAGCAGCATGGGACAAAACAGGATGGGAACCCACCCGATATTTTCTTTGATTGTGAAAATGTCATTACCTGCTATGTTCTCCATGTTCATACAGGCTTTATATAATATAGTAGACAGTATTTTTGTAGCTAGGTTGGGTGAAAATGCCCTGTCGGCCGTATCTCTTATATTTCCCGTTCAATTGCTGATTATCGCTATCGGGGTCGGTATCGGTGTCGGACTTGCGTCCCTTATATCAAGACGTTTAGGCGAAGGCCGACAAAATGAAGCAGACCTGGCAGCTAGCCATGGTATTTTCCTTGCCGCGTGCAGCTGGATATTTTTCGCCGTATTCGGCATCTTTTTTTCAGATGTCTTTGTCAATGCCTTCAGCGGCGATCCATTTCTAACGGGTCCTGCCGCCTCCTACTGCAGAATAATTTGCATAGGTTCTTTGTTTGTATTTACTTCTTTCAGCACCGAAAGAACAATGCAGGCCACAGGTAATATGGTTTTACCTATGATATGTGCCCTGGTCGGCGCGGTTATCAATATCGGTTTGGATCCTATCCTGATTTTCGGATTGCTGGGCATGCCTGCGTTAGGTGTCACCGGCGCGGCTATCGCAACCGTAATAGGACAGGCAGTGGCCATGATCATGGGCCTGGCGTTTCTATATACAAAGCCTTTCCCTGTTAAGGTCCATGTAAGGGGGTTTCGCCCAAACCCAACAATAATCAAGGACATTTATGTTGTAGGATTGCCAAGTATGGTAATGCAATCGGTCGCCTCAGTTCTGACATTGGGGCTCAACGCCTTGCTGATACGTTTCAGCCCTACCGCAGTCGCTGTTCTCGGCGTATACTACAAGGTGCAAAGCTTCATATTTTTACCTGTTTTCGGATTGAACCAAGGTTTACTGCCCCTGTTAGGCTACAATTACGGAGCGAAAAACCGTCATCGCCTGACCAGATCGTTTGTCATAGGGCTTAGCGTTGCAATGGCTATAATGATATTCGGAACAATTCTATTTCATGCTTTTCCCCGGGAAATCATGCTGCTTTTTAAAGCTGAGGGCGAATTGATGCGCATGGGTATAAAAGCCTTGAGGGTTATCAGCTTATGCTATCCCTTGGCAGCTTTGGGCATTATAATTGCGACCTTTTTCCAGGCAACAGGACATGGGATGTACGCTCTTATCTCGTCCATATTGCGCCAACTGGTTTTCCTTCTGCCGCTGGCTTACCTTTTAGCCTATACCATGGGGCTGGATGCCGTATGGTGGTCTTACCTGTATTCCGATGTAGCATCCGTGATTGTAAGCCTGTATCTGCTGAAACGGCTTTGGAAAAAGGAAATCAGCAATCTCAGAAGCGCACCTTAGATCCGGGTTAAGAAATACCTTTATTACGATGAGTGGACAATAACATATATTCTGTCAACACAAAAAGTGTAAAGCTATGGCCAATGGGATAACGTCCGGCGATACCCACAAGAAAACGGAGCTGCTCTTCAGCCTTGTTCATCAGTTCAGAACTATCCATTTTTTTCGCAAGTCTGAGCAGTATCCATGCAGCCATGCTGTTGCCTGAGGGGATTGCACCATCATATGTTTCCTTTGGTCGGTAAATTAATTTCTCGCTGTCAAAGGCTGTAAAATAATATCCTCCGCCTTCTTTGTCCGCGAAATCCTTGCTCATCATATCGTTGTAATCGATAGCTTTTTGAAGGTAATCAACCTTCTTTGTCGATTCGTAAAGCTCCAGAAGCGCCCAAATGTAATAGGCGTAATCATCCAAATAACCATTCCCGATGGTTTCATTATCTTTGAAGCGAACCCTCAACCTTTTACCTTTACGGGCAAGCTTCTCGTTAATAAAAATCTCTCCTTTAACAGCCGCGTCTACATATTTTTTCTCATTGAACACCCCGCCCGCGTAAGCAAAAGCGGCGATCATCATACTGCTCCAGGAAGTGAGTATTTTGTCATCCTTATGCAGATTCATTCTTCCGATTCGGTAATCCAATAATACACCTTTGTGAAATTTAAACCTGGCGGCCGCCTCCTCATAATCATAATTATATAGAAGGTTTGGAATGCTTTTGCCTTCAAAATTGCCTCTTTGGGTGACATCGTAAGCATCGCAGAAACTCGTCCCTTTTTCATCGCCAAGTTGTTCTAAAATTTCTTCCTTAGTAAATACATAATACTTCCCTTCTTCACCCTCACTGTCAGCATCTTGGGCACAATAAAACCCGCCTTCCGGTGATGTCATTTCCCTAAGAACATAATCTAACGTGGACACAGCTACCTCTTTATATATAGCGTCCTCCGTCAACCTATAGGCTTCTGCATAGACAAAAGACAAAAGCGCGTTATCATATAACATCTTCTCAAAGTGGGGGACCATCCATCGGGAGTCTGTTGAATATCGGCTGAAACCGCCCCCGATATGATCGAAAATTCCGCCCCGATACATCTGTGTAAGGGTTTTTTCAGCTATTCTCAAAGAATAGTCGTCTTTGTATGATTTGCTGAACGCCAATAAAAAAAGCAGGTTTTGCGGTGTCGGAAATTTGGGGCTTCTGCCAAAGCCCCCGTTCATTTCATCAAAGGAACCTTGTAACTGTTTGACCCCTTCATAAATTAAATCTTTGGTCACAGATGAATCTTGCAAAGAAATATTCCGCCACTCTGATCGATCATCCTCATCAGCAGCGTTCAATTTGGCAACCATATCCTTGCCGCTGTCTTCTACTTCTTGCCGTTTATCCTTCCATGCGCTTTTTACGCTGCCGAGGATATCTATTAATCCTGTCCTCCCGCCAATCGATTGCTTTGGGAAATACGTTCCGGCAAAAATAGGCGCCTTGTCGGGAGTCAGTATTAATGTTGTTGGCCAACCGCCTTGGCTGGTGAACAATTGGCACGCCATCATATATACCGTATCTATATCCGGCCTTTCCTCCTTGTCTACCTTTATCGGCACAAAATCCTTGTTCAAAATTTCCGCTACTTCCTCATCTTCGAAGGATTCCCTCCCCATTACATGGCACCAATGGCAAGTACTGTAACCGATTGAAAGAAAAATCGGTTTGTCCTCGACCCTCGCTTTTTCAAAAGCTTCCTCACCCCAAGGAAACCACGATACCGGATTATAAGCATGCTGCAATAAATACGGCGATTTTTCATCGATCAGCCTATTGGGTGTTTTGTTCTTTTTATTTTCAGACATTTCGTCACCATCCTGCATTTTTTATAATATTTTGATTGAAATGCATGGTTTTTTTGCAGTTCAATCGACTTTAGTATACCCAAATTGCCGGAGATACAACTTTAAAAAGTGTTCAGTCAGTATGAACTTTTACAGGATGGTCTTCATGTCAAAAGGAAGCCCCTGAGCCAAATAAAGTCGAGCAACTTCATATTTCAATTAATTAAAATTGGCCAATTATAACAAGATTGCCTCGAAAATCGCTTAGGCAACCTTTTAAATCATTTTCAAAATTATAGGTTGCTCCGAACTCGCTTAAGCAACCTTTTTGGAAAAACAATCAAAAGAAAGGTTGCTTTCGGATGGTCTTCGAATGATTATCGCATTA
>CAYYHH010000124.1:3306-5898 GCA_964471645.1 uncultured Oscillospiraceae bacterium | reverse complement strand
CCATACTGGCCCATGTGGACTTCGTCGGAGCTTATGCAAGCTCTACCTACACAGGGATTTCAGCCCCCTTGGTAATAGGGAAATTGACCAGGCTTGCAGGCGGCGATTTTCAGATCAACGGCCACCCTTGGGGTAAATTTCCCGTATCTTACAAGGTCTTCTACAGGAGCTTCAAGTTCTTTACACAGCCATGGTGGAACATCAAGCCAATGATGTATGCCTGCTCCGGCGGAACTACCCAGCTTGTTGTCAAGAATTGCATCGACGCACTGGGCACCGACATCATCCTGGCTGCAGGAGGCGGGGTGCACGGGCATCCCGACGGTAGCGAAGCGGGAGCGAGATCCATGCGTCAGGCTATCGACGCGGCAATCACCGGCGTAGATCTTTTAGAATATGCCAAGACGCATAAGGAACTGGCGCGGATGGCACAAATGCTCAGCCCGGACATCATGAAAAACTTTGATTTGATGAAATGATTTTTATCGGTTGCACCGGGGCCCTCGGTGCAACCTTGCACTTTTGGGTACGGTTGGATTTCCTGTGTCAGGGGGGATGCGGATTCTGACGAGTTAGACAATTTTATGTTAAGGATTGGATTCCTGTGTCAGGGAGATGCGGCTGGCGTTGAATACTAAGATAACGCCGATATGTCAGTGGAGGAGAATCGATGTATGACAGAATTTTGTTTTTAGATTTTGACGGAACCATAACATCCGAAGAAACGCTGGAAGGCAGCATGCGCCTTACCATTGATCCCGCATTATATCAGGAAAAGCAGCGGGATATGCTGGATGGCAAAATAACCCTCGGCCAGGCATTGCATATGGGCTTTGAAACAATCCCCTCAGAAAAGCTGCCGCTGATAATGGAATATGTCCGTGGAGTACCCGTACGTCCGGGGTTTGATGAACTCCTCGCAGCTATGGAGTCCGTCAATATTCCGGTGGTGGTAATTTCAGGAGGCCTCAGGCCATGCATTGAAGAAAAGCTCGCTCCATACCGCAGCAGGCTTCTTGGAGTTCACAGCGTAGACCTGGATGTTTCCGGGCCCTTTATGCGCCTGATATCCGGGTATGAAGCAAGCGGCGATCTTCTGGAAAAAACATTGGTTATGAAGCAGTACGATTACAAAACCGCCATCTGTGCCGGCGACAGCTTTACCGACATCAGAATGGCCATGGCATCCCAACTGGTGTTTGCCAGGGACAATCTTGCCAAAGTACTAGATCAAAAGGGAGCTCCATATGTGCCCTGGGAAGATTTCTTTGATGTGAGGGATTATATTCTCAAGCAGTGATTACTTTTCTCTTGTAATCCCGTATTTTTTCATTCTATATGCAAGAGTCTGGCGGCTTACTTTTAGAATATTTGCGGCTTGGGTCACATTTCCTAAGGTCTGCATCAGGGCATCCTCAATGGTTTTCTTCCCGATGTTTTCGATCCGTGTGAAAAGATTTTCCGGCTAAATGGCCTGCATGCTTCGAAACATGCAGGTCTGATTTTGCAGTAGGTTTCTATAAAGAAAGCAGTAGGTTTCCTTGAAGAAAGAAAATGATTCGAACATCCGACGAGATAGGATATTTGGAGGGGGTAAACCATTCACATTTTTTATTTGCGGAATGGTTTATTTTCATGCAATTTATAAACCATTTCTTTAACAACTGCTGACTTTGGATTAGGGCTATAAACTATAACTTATGATTTTATGCTGAAAGGATTATTACTTAGAGATTTATAAACCATTTTCCGTTTAAAATGTGGGAATGGTTTATTCAGCGTATTAAGCGCAGCGTGAATCCGGATCTGATGGATTTTGGAGTGGAACAGCCATTCGCGTTACCGCCTTTCATTCGTTACCTTTATTATAATTTATAATAGGCCGTAATGCATAGATGCTTCAATTGATTTCAATTGCTATTGTAATGTTGTCCCGACGGTAATATAGTCTTAGATTTGTTGTAAAATATTAAATCTTCAAGGTGCTATTTAATAGGGTTTTTGATTCCGGCATCATGGCATTGATGCGTAGACTGCAGCAAAAGGATGGCAAGCTGCTTCAATTGATTTCAATTGCTATTGTAATGTTGTCCCGACGGTAATATAATACAGAAAAAGGCAGAAGGAGGTGTAAACTATGGCTTTCTTTAAGGATTTGGGAAACAAGCTCGGCGAAGTGGCCGGCGATGCCACAGAAAAAGCAAAGGATTTTGCGGAAACGACCAAGCTTAAAAATGAAATCTCCGCTGAACAGAAAAAGATCCAGCAGGCGCTGGTGGATCTGGGTAAACTTTACTATGATGATATCAAAGATGCCGAGGAAGGGCCGGGAGTGGGACTTTGTAACGTAATAAAAACCGCAGAGGCCGCTATAGCCCAGCTTGAGGCGAAGATCGAGCTTGTTAAAGGCCGTTAACAGTTGTAATGTCAGTAAAAGTAATCGAATGTAATGGGGACGGTTATTTTATCTGCATAGCAGGGGACCGTCCCCATTGCTTTCCATTAAAATTAACACCAGCCCGTCCGGTATAAAAGCAACCTTATTTTGAGATTTACAATAAAAAGGTTGCTCGGCCGGTATTAAAGCAGCCT
>CAYYHH010000124.1:0-3206 GCA_964471645.1 uncultured Oscillospiraceae bacterium | reverse complement strand
TTATTATAAAACCCGGATTAAAAGGTTGCTTTTCCGAAAATAACACCTGATTTTGGCACCAAAATCAGAAGAAAGCAACCTTATTTTGAGATTTACAATAAAAAGGTTGCTCGGCCGGATTTAAAGCAGCCTTTATTATAAAACCCGGATTAAAAGGTTGCTTTTCCGAAAATAACACCTGATTTTGATGATACAGGAGGCAGCCCTATGAAGTTTATCCACCTATCAGATCTTCACCTGGGTAAAACGATCCACGAGTACTCGATGACAGAAGATCAAGAATACATAATGCGTAAAATACTGAATATCATTGATGAAGAACAGCCGCAAGGTATTTTCATATGCGGCGATATCTTTGATCGGACCATAGCCTCGACCGAAGCATTGCGATTATTTGATAATTTTCTTGTAGATCTTGTACAGAGGGAAATAAGCGTTTATATAATCAGCGGAAATCATGATTCACCGGAGAGACTTTCATTCGGCTCCCGGCTTATTGCCTTAAGCGGGGTGCATATTTCCCCCGCATACGACGGCCGGATCGCAAAGCATTCCGTCAACGATGAACACGGCGATATAGATATTTACCTTATGCCCTTTTTAAAACCTATCTTTGTCAGGCGTCATTTCCCCGAGGAGGAAATCTCCACATGGTCCGATGCATTGAATCTGGTAATAAAAAGCATGTCGGTCAATACGGAACGGAGAAACATTCTTCTCGCTCACCAATTTGTGACAGGTGCTTTCAGATCCGAATCGGAGGAAATAAATGTGGGAGGCGCCGACAATGTGGATATCGGCGTGTTTGAAGCCTTCGATTATGTGGCCCTGGGCCACCTTCACGGACCGCAGAGCATGGAAAATGGAAAGATCAGATATTGCGGTACGCCGCTTAAATATTCCTTTTCGGAAGCCAATCAAAACAAATCGATCACGGTAATAGAATTTGGTGAAAAAGGCCACGTGGATACAAAAGAAATCCCTCTTGTACCCATGAGGGACATGATAGAAATCAGGGGCAAGTATCTGGATATTACAGCCAGAGACTTTTATCAGGGGCTGGATCGCAACAATTATTATCGTATTACTTTGACCGATGAAGAGGATCAACCGGACGCAATAGGTAAGCTGAGAGTAATTTATCCCAATTTGATGCGGTTGGATTATGACAACAAAAGAACGAGGGCGGGTTCCAAATCAATAGATAATGTCGATGCAAACCTTCTTACGCCTATGGAGCTTTTTGAGATCCTTTATATGAAGCAGAATCACCGGGAAATGTCCCATATTCAAAAGGGGTACCTTGGCGGGATAATCGATAAAGTATGGGAGGGCATAAGATGAGACCGATAAAACTGACCATATCTGCTTTTGGCCCTTATGCGGGCAAAACTGAACTGGACCTTGACAACCTTGGAAGCAGGGGACTTTATCTCATCTGCGGTGAGACCGGAGCGGGTAAAACGACGATTTTTGATGCGATTACCTTTGCATTATACGGTGAACCCAGCGGGGAAGTCCGCGAGACATCGATGCTGCGAAGCAAATACGCCGATGAAGATACAGAAACATACATAGAGATGACATTTGTTTATGGCGGAGACGAATACATAATTTGCCGTAATCCCGAATATCAACGCCGAAAAAAAAGAGGTGAGGGTTATATTAAACAGTCTCCGGATGCAAGCCTCGTCAAACCTGATGGTTCCGTCATTGCAGGAAACCGTGCCGTCAACGAGGAAATCAATGGGATACTTGGAATAGACAGGGCGCAGTTTACTAAAATTTCAATGATTGCCCAGGGAGATTTTCTTAAGTTGCTGATTGCTTCCACAGATGAAAGGAAATCGATATTTCGTCGGATTTTCCAGACGGAAGGCTATCAAATACTGCAAAATAAATTGAAAGAGGAATCCGGTCTGCTGCGGAATCAATTGGAAGGGATAAGTCAGAGCATAAGCCAGTACATCCGGGGCCTGGCATGCGCCGAAGACGATGTATTGGAGCTGCAATTGAGAAAGGCAAAGGAAAATGCCCTGACTCTGGCCGAGACAATCGAATTAGCGGCGGAGGTCATAAAGCTGGATGAGGAAAGATTTATAAGGGCTGATGCAGAATTAAAAGCTGCCGAAGAAAGGCTGGAGGTTGTCAGGGCGGATTTGGTTCTCTATAAAAAACAGTCGGATATGAAGAAGGAACTGCTGACCATTAATCAATCGCTGGAAAAAGAAAGCAATAAGATTGCTGAGTTTGAGGGGATTTATCAGAATGCGGCACAGCGTAAAGATGAGGCCGAAAGAATAACCGGGGACATAGCTACATTAAAAGAAAAATTGCCCGATTACGACGGGCTTGACAGGCTGGATGAGGCTTTAAGAAAAACAAATCGTCAAATCGGATTCAAACAAAGAGAGAAATCCGAAATCGAAAAGAACCATTTAAATAACATTGAAAAATTTAACCGTGACAAAACAGAGCTGGGTTCACTGTCTGACGCAACGGTGAATCTTGTTCAGCTGCAGAATGACAAGAAGATTCAAACAGACAGGCTGGAAGCCATAAAAAAACTGACAGACCTCAATAGCGAGTATGATTCTATGTTAAAGCAATTGGAATCTGCACAGATCCAGTATATGAAGGAAAGATCAATAGCGGATCATGCTGTTTCCGAATACGAAAGAACCAATGCGGCTTTTCTTGATGCTCAGGCCGGAATACTTGCTCTGGGACTTGTGGAGGGTCAACCTTGCTCAGTATGCGGATCTTTGATACACCCGTCACCTGCCCGATGCCCTGAAGGAGCACCCGGTGAAAAGGATGTCAACGAGGCGAAGAATAAAGCGGAAGCCGCCCGAAGATCCCGCGAAAAGGTCGCCAGTGTTATAGCCAAAATAAAGGGAGAGGCGGAAAACCGGTTCAAAGAAATCACAAAAGGTGCAGAAAGTCTGCTTTTGAAATATATACCCGGAAAATTCGGGGAAGCCCTGCTGAATGAACAGGGCAATGACGAGGATAAAATTAAGAAAATAGAAAGAATAGTCCTTGCCGAGGAAAAGAGGCAAAAAAGAAAGAAGGAATTGGAATCGCTGTTGCCTGCTTTAGAAAAAAAGACAGAGGATGAACGAATTCTGATCAATCAGTTGAATAACGAAATCGTCACTCTCACGGCGGAATCTATCAACATAGCAAAAAACAAAGACAGACTG
>CAYYHH010000123.1:0-5909 GCA_964471645.1 uncultured Oscillospiraceae bacterium | reverse complement strand
GAGCAGTGGACTGAAAATCCACGTGTCGCTGGTTCGATTCCGGCCCTGGGCACCAAACTCGTTGAGAACGCTGCGTTTGAGATAATCTCTTGCGTGGCGTTTTTCTAATTAACCCATAAGATAATCTCTTGCGTGGCGTTTTTCTAATTAACCCCTTATTGACCATGGAGATTTATTACATGTCATTAAATATATCTTGCTATTATTTCGACCACAGTTTTTCTTCACTTGCTCACACTTCGGCTGTTTGCCCTTCAACTTTCCCACATATCGATGCAACTATTCCTTAAAATCGACTATATTTAGGCGAAGTTAGATTTGTGTATAAGATTCCCTTAAAATCTCTTCAGGGAACCCTTAAAAATGCTAATTCTTATCTAAATTTTGAAATACTCTTATCTGTGTATAAGAAAACGAGATAATCTTATACACAGATTTAGAATTTATCATTTTTAGCTAAGATTCCATTGATAACTATTAAATCGAGAGGGTGTTTTGACATAATCTTATACAGAAAATATAGTTCTGGCAAAAAAAGATAAACAAGCATGTCAAGCATGGATAGCACTGTAATATTGCTTATAAAGACTTATAGATTAAAAGAGGCCTAGATTAAAACGGTAACCGCTACCGGACTAATATTACTTACATTAATAATAACATTTTGTAACATTAATACAATAAAATGGTTGAATCTAACAAGGTTGTGTTGTATTATTTAAGGGGAAGGCATAATTTGACACAGGAGGGGAAGGCGTAATTTGACACAGGAGGATAAATCGCCGTATGGGTATTGAGAGGATATTAGCAGAATTATCAACTATAAAAAAAATATATGAAATAATTCTCTCCCATGTTGAAGAGGAAATGGGGCAAATGCCGGAGGGCAGCCTTAATTGCAAGCGCATCGGAGCATGTACGTATTTTTACCATTATACAAAGGACAAAAGAGGTAAAGGAAATCAAAGATATCTTCCGGAGGAAGAAGTGCAGCTCGCCGAAACGTTAAAAAGGAAACGATTCCTGCAATTAAGTATAAAACGATTGCGCATTAGCATTAAGGCGATAGGGGTCTTTCTCAAAACATTTTCTATATTTGACCCTGATGAAATTATTGCGGAGCTCCCTGTCGCATTTCGCGGTCTGCGATACAGAGCCGATTGTAGTGACAATATGGATTGGGGTAATGTAGAATATGAAAAAAATCAAATGTATCCTGAAAGATTGGTGTATGGAACGGTTGGCGGTTTGTTGGTCAGATCTAAGTCGGAAGCCATCATAGCTGGATTATTGGAGGCTGCCGGAATATCATTTCGCTATGAAGCAGAGTTGAAATTAGGGGAAAAGGTTTACTATCCGGATTTTACGATAATGCGGTCGGGGGACAAAAAGATTCTTTATTGGGAGCATTTTGGTATGATGGATGATGAAGAATACGCTTTGAGGGCCGAACGCAAGCTGGCGGTTTATCGCAAGAATGACATATTACCTTTGAATCAGTTAATAACTACATATGAAACTGCGGAGACGCCTCTTAATGCGCGGGATATTCAAAAAATAATCAATGCTTTTCTCTTGTAAGAAGGAAGATCAATTTACGGTATTACGAAAAAGTAATTTTAATGAAAATATAAAAGACATGTTTAATGAAGGAGCCAGCGCTAACTTCTATGAAAAAGGCGGGATGGTTTACAATAAAAAAGGCAGGAAGATTTACAATAAAAAAGGCAGGAGGGTTTACAATAAAAAAGGCAGGATTAATTTTCAATGTAAGGCCGCAGGGGGGGTCTGAAAGGGGCGAAGGCCGGATCGTTGCCAAAATAGTCAGGCGGTAAATTTTACCGGAATAAAACAGAAAAGAAATATTGACATACATAGAATATCTAAGTATAGTATACATAGATAGTCTATGTATTATTTGTTTAATGGAGGTGACGGTTAAGGGATGGCTGTTAATAAGGGATTGCTGGGGGGAAGTACGCCGCTTCTGCTGCTTTCGCTCCTGGAGAGTCAGGATCGATACGGTTATGAAATCATCAAAACTTTGGAGGATCGTTCGGATAACACCTTTTCTTTTAAGGAGGGGACTCTGTATCCGGTTCTGCACAAGCTGGAGAACGACGGCCACGTTCGCTCCTACTACAGAGAAAAGGATGGCAGGAAACGGCGGTACTATGCAATCACAGAGCGGGGGAAAAAACAACTTGTGGAGGAGAAAGCCCAATGGGAGCAATTTTCTTTGGCAGTAAAAAAAGTGATTGGCGGTGAGGCGAATGCAATTGCCTGAGACTCAGGAATTTATCAGCACAGCGGGAAAAAGGCCTTCACCGGAGGCTCAGAAATTTATCGATAAGGTGATCAAGAGGGTATATTTCATTCCCGACCGCTACGATATTGAAGAAGAGCTGGCCGCTCATATTGAGGACAGCGCCGTGACCTTTGCTGAGGGATACGGGTTTTCCCGGGAAGAGGCGATGGCGGCGGCGATAGAGCACATGGGGGATGCGAATGAAATCGGCGTTGCCCTGAACCGACAGCACAATCCCTTCATCGGGTATTTGTGGTATATCAGTCGAATCCCGGTCGTCTTGCTCTGCATCGTACTGATTTTTCAGTTGATACCCATATTGTTTATCAGTGGGGGCAGCATCCTGTTTGACCATCCTATCCGGGATATCCCCCGGAAAGAGTATGTACGCCATGTGAAGCCGAATGAGCTTATTAAGATAGACAACTCGAGAACCCGCATCACCGATATCATCCAAACGAAGGACGGGACTCTGCATATTTGTTATTCCACATACAGTGTCAGTCTCATGGGTCTTCACAGCTGGTCCCCGGGAGGAATAGGTACGGTCAAAGATGAAGATGGAGAAGTTTACCGCGGCGGCGGCTATAAAGGCGCAGGGCTCTATAGCCGGGGGAGGGACTCCCTCAGCAATTTCCCCTTTGATAAAGATGAGATAATCATAGAATACGATTACGCAGGGCGCTATTATAAGTTGGAAATCCCGCTCGGGGAGGTGGGACAGCAATGATGCGATTGAAAAAATTGATTCGTAATTTGTTGATTACGGCTGTGCTGCTGTTTCTCTTTATGCGGCTCAACGGTCTGTATTTTTCCCCGGAGCGGGCACTGCACGCCTCGGAGCGGGACTTGAACTATGGACCGTCCAGAATCGTTCACAGCTTTGATTCCGGCAACCGCCGAATTCTCCTGGCCCGCTATGAAAATTTCATTTCTGCCCCGGGAATAAGTCGGTCGCTTGGTGTGTTCTGGCATTACGGAGGCGGCTGGGGAGCCGAGAACCGCTCGGAGCTGCCGCTATTTTTCACCTACTATTCTTACGGGGATCAAAGGATGATTTCCGGGGTGCGAAACGATCCAGTCATTGTCCGTGTAGAGGCGGAAGTGCGGGGTTCTGCAGAGAATGACTTCGTGACTTTGACCAGCAGTGAATTTTATGAGGATATGTTCTATATTATATGGGAAGTGGAGGATGAGGACGCCCTGATATACAATCTGACCGGTTACATCAGGGCTTACGATGATACGGGGGCCTTGGTATACGAGACGGAATATTGATCGGCATTGGCATTGTGCAATAACGGGAACGGGACATAAACGGGATACAAAGGCACAGTTCCCCGCAGGTAGGGAAGAATTATAACCGGCTGCCCTGCCATGAGCCGCGACGTTTGAACTCTTTCTGAACTTCATTGAGAACGGACCGCTTATCCAGGCTCCAAAGGGGCGCGATAAGTCCTTTGGCGGGAGGATCCCCGCCAATGCGGTGTATGGTTATATCAGGTGAAATCAACTCGATAGAATCGATCACTAAACCGATATATTCGTCCTTTTCAAGCACTCTGAGCCTATCAGGGTAGGATTCTGCTATTCTTGTTCCTTCCATTACATAGAGATGGTGTAATTTAACTCCAAAAGGTTCTTTATTTGCAACATATTTTACTGAACCTAACATATCGTCATGCGATTCGCCCGGAAGACCGAAAATCAGATGAACAACAGCCCTTATGTCGGCACGGTTCAGCCGTTCGAAGCAGTCATCAAAGATTTCTGAGCCATAACCCCTTTCAATCAATGCGGCTGTAGCATCGTTGGCAGTCTGCAGCCCCAGCTCCACCCAAAGAAATGTCTTTTCATTATATTCCTTAAGTAATTCAATAACGTCATCCCCCAGGCAATCAGGCCTTGTGGCTATGGCAAGTCCGACCACATCGGGAAGTTCAAGGGCCTCGTCGTATTTTTGCCGCAGTATATCTACCGGCCCATAGGTATTTGAGAAGTATTGGAAATAGGCTATATACCTGCTATCAGGCCATTTGTCTGACAAATTGCTGATCTGTGTTTTAATATCCAGGATCGGGAATCCCCCTCCGCCTTCATGGCAAAAAGTACATCCTTTCAGCCCTTTGGAACCGTCACGGTTAGGGCAGGAAAATCCCCCATCGATAGTCAATTTTGCGACGTGACCGCCGAAATGATTTTTGAGGTATGGTCCTATAGCGTTGTAATGTATGCTTCCAAATTTATTTTCCATTTTGTATCTGTTGTTCCTAAAACTCAAATATATTAGAAAAGTGCGAATAAGCAATACCGAGGAGGCCATTTAAAAGCTTGCTTTAAAAAAGGCATCAGGATATATTGTAATGTAGATCAAGTATTAAAATCATACAAAAAAGAAGATATTTATGCAAGCTTTTACTATATGACATCATATGAATTACACAGAATTACCGGATACATTAAAACCAGGAGCTGCAATGAATACAGTAAAAAAGAACTGAAGAAGGACTGCAATAAATACGGTAAAAGCAGGAGGAGATTGACAAATGAAAATGGAAAACAAGATAGAACTTATAGTAAATGATAGGGCAAGGTCGACGGGTAAAAAAGTTAGTATAGATGAATTCGGCACGGATGCAATTAGAAAAGTAAGACCTTTTCACAAAAGCTTCCCACAATATGAAGAAACGCCTCTCAGAGAATTGAATGCGCTTTCAAATGCTTTGGGAGTAAAAGGGCTGTTGGTAAAAGATGAATCGTTCAGGTTTGGATTGAACGCCTTTAAAGTTTTGGGGGGATCATACGCAGTTGGTATGTACCTGGCCCGAAAATTGGGCACGGATATATCCGATATCACATTTGAAAAACTTAAATCTGATAAAATGCGTGAGGAGATCGGAAATTTGACATTTGTTACCGCCACAGACGGCAATCACGGCCGGGGTGTAGCCTGGGCCGCAAAACAGTTAGGTCAAAAATCTGTAGTCTTTATGCCTAAGGGATCTATGGAAACCAGGCTGATGAACATCAGAAGAGAGGGTGCTGAGGCTTACATAACAGATCATAATTACGATGATACGGTGAGGATAGCGAAACAATATGCAAAAGATCACAACGGAGTTTTAATTCAAGACAGCGTAAAAGAAGATTATAAAGAAATACCGACCTGGATTATGCAAGGATATACGACACTCATAGACGAGGCGCTGGAACAAATCCGAAATAATGGAAAAGATATGCCCACACATGTATTTTTGCAGGCGGGTGTCGGAGCTTTCGCCGGTGCCGTTGTTGCATATTTGGCTTCCGGGTCAGGAGAAAAAAGACCCTTGACTGTTATCGTGGAGCCTGACGAAGCTGCCTGCTTCTTCCTTTCCATGGCGAAAGGCGACGGTAAGCCCCATGTCGTGGATGGTTTTATGCCGACAATAATGGCGGGTCTCGCATGCGGAGAGCCGTGCAGCCTTTCGTGGGAAATCTTGAAAGATTATGCCGACTACTTCATTTCATGCACTGATGATATCACAGTTGAGGGCATGAGAGTGCTTGCTCATCCAATGGGCAACGACCCCAAGGTGGTTTCGGGAGAATCCGGTGCAGT
>CAYYHH010000122.1:0-5913 GCA_964471645.1 uncultured Oscillospiraceae bacterium | reverse complement strand
TGGAAGTTATGCCATTGGAAAATATTTGGCAAATAAACTAAACAAGAGTTTATCAGAATTACCATATGAAAAATTAATATCCCAAGAAGTGAAAAATCAACTTGGAGATATTACCTTTGTAACTGCTACTGATGGTAATCATGGAAGAGGAGTTGCCTGGACTGCAAATCAACTTAAACAACACTCAGTAGTATATATGCCAAAGGGAAGTGCAAAGGAAAGACTTGATAACATCAAAGCAGAGGGAGCAGAAGCTTTAATTATGGATATGAACTATGATGAATGTGTTCGTTTAGCCAATAAGCAAGCTGAAGAGAATGGCTGGATAATGGTTCAAGATACTGCTTGGGAAGGATATGAAAACATTCCTACTTGGATTATTCAAGGATACTCAACTATGGGTTATGAGGCTTATGAACAACAGGGAGGCCCTGAACAAAATGGCTGAAAACAGTGCTATGATCGGACGCCTGGACGGAGCCGATGCCATTTACGCAGGCCTGGGAATATGAGATATACAGGCACATATCAAAGACAAAAGGCATAGTATGGCTTTATAGAGAGACTAAGTACCCTTTTGCGGAGGTGTCGTTTGCTTGGAAAGTTATCATATAGCAGGAGGTAGGGTTTTAAAGGGGGAGCACTGTCTAAAGGGAGCAAAAAATGCAGTCCTTCCCATCTTAGCAGCAACTATAATTTCCGGCGGCACCAGCAGGATAGAAAACTGCCCTGTGCTGTCCGATATAAATACAATGCTGTCAATTCTGCGGGAAATGGGGTGCAGAGTTTCACGGGACGGGAAAGACATCCTGGTGGATTCTTCGCCGGTAAGCAGTTTCTGTATTCCGCAGAAATTGATGAAGGAAATCAGATCATCGGTTTTTTTAATGGGACCTACCATTGCCCGCTGCGGGCAGGTGATCCTCAGCGATCCCGGCGGCTGCGCCATAGGGAAAAGACCCATAGATATCCACCTGGCGGCTTTGCGGCAGTTGGGCGTAGAGATCGAAGAAAAAAACGGCTTGTTGGAATGTAAGGCCGCGGCCCTGAAAGGGTCGGAAATAACCTTGAGCTTTCCCAGCGTGGGAGCCACTGAAAACGTAATGATGGCGGCGATAATGGCCGAAGGAGAGACCCGGATTTTGAACCCGGCAAAGGAACCCGAAATCGTGGATTTACAGGATTATCTGGTCAGCTGCGGGGCGGAGATCACAGGCGCGGGAAGCGACGTTATACGGATCGTCGGCAAACAGCCGCTTCACGATACGGAATACAGACCCATTACAGACCGAATAGAGGCGGGGACCATATTGGCGGCCGCAGCGGCTACGAGGGGAGAAGTGCTGTTGAAAGGCGCGGTTTCCGGTCACATGGAATCCATTTTAGATTGCATGGAAGAGTCGGGCTGCAAAATCGAAAAAGGCCACGATTATGTGTATTTGAGCGCACCGGATCCGCTTAAAGCCGTAAGGCCTGTGGAGACGAAACCCTACCCGGGTTTTCCCACGGATATGCAATCACAATTCATGGCGCTTATGTGCATAGTAGAGGGAAGGACGGAAATAACCGAAAATATATTTGAAAATCGCTTTAAACACGTGCCCGAGCTGAACAGAATGGGAGCCAAAATAAGGATAGAGGACAGGAAGGCGATAGTGGACGGGGTAAAATGCCTCAGGGGCAACAGGGTAAAAGCCGCTGATCTGAGAGGCGGTGCCTCACTGGTAATCGCCGGGCTTGCAGCCGAGGGAAACACCATCGTTGAGAACATTCACCATATAGACAGAGGCTATGACGGGTTAGAAACAATACTGAAAAAATTGGGGGCCGAAATACAAAGAGTCTGACAATGGGGTTAAAAATGAAGGATAAGGGTACTAAAAAGAAGAAACGAAGAAAAAAGCATTATCTTCTGAAGCTGGTTTTGCTGGTGGCTTTGGGGACAGGCATCTATTATTTTGTGACCTCATCTTTCTTCGACATACAAAAATTAACCGTAAAAGAAAATATGCATTATACTTCGCAGCAGATAATAGGAATCGCGGAGGCTAAAACGGGAGAGAATCTATTCAGGACACCGGTTGACGAAATGAAGGACAGGCTTCTGGCGGATCCTTATATCAGAAACGTCCGGATATCGAAAAAACTGCCGGGAGAGCTCATAATCATGGTGGAAGAGCGCGAAGAAGCGGCATGCGTACCATACGGCGAGGAGTATCTGATCATCGATAAAGCGGGTATGATCCTCAGACAGACGGATAAAGAGCCCACGTTGACCATGCTGTCGGGAATGACACTGGCAAATATCAAGGTGGGCACGGCTCTTGAGGCCGAGCAGAAATCCATGCTGACCAAGACATTGCAACTGCTCAATACAATGGAAGAACATGAACTGTTTTTCAAGAGAATAGATTTTTCGGGAATACTGATAAGGGCATACATTTATGACACTCTTTATTGTGAGGGAAGCCCCGAAAACATACTAAAAAGCATGGACGACTTAGAAGATGTGTTGTATGATTTATATATTCAGGGGATCGAAAGAGGTGTTATCCGGGTGGGAGGGAACGGCTATTATTCCTTCAGCGCCTCGTTTGAATGAGTATTGGGATAAGGGGTTGGAGAATGAAAAATAAAGGCGGAATAATTGTAATCTTTGCATTGGCGTTGCTCATCGGACTGATTATTTCCATACAATTGAACACCTCCGATTCTTCGGACAGGGGAGGTTTGGTCACCTGGGCCCAAGCCAATGCTTTAGAGCGCCAATTAAAAGAAGTAAGGGGCGAAAAGGAGATCATACTGACCGAATATCTGGAACTTGAGCACAGACTGAAAGAAATCGAGGAACAAAGCATCAGCGAGGACGCCTTGCTGAAGGCTGCCATGAAAGACCTGGAAAGATACAGGATGGCATCCGGGGTGGTTGATGTCAAAGGCCCCGGGGTCATTATCACCGTGGACGATCCCATTCCGACAGAAGAGAATCCCGGAGACGGTTACAGCATGATAATGATACGCTACGACCTGCTGCTTTCCCTGGTAAACAAGCTTAAGGATGCCGGTGTCGAAGCCATTTCCATAAACGGGCAGCGAATCATTGCCAAGACAGAAATAAGCCTTGCCGGCGATAACGTGAATATCAATACCGTACCGACGGCGCCGCCTTACACCATCAAGGCCATCGGCGACCCGGAGACCATAGAAGGAACTTTGACGATCAGGTTCGGAATCGTTGAAGAAATGAAAAATAAATACGGGCTGCAGGTATCCATTGCAAAACAGGATGAATTGGAAATAAGCAGATATAAAGGCGTAATACGATATTTATATGCCAAACCCGTCGAGAGTTCGGAAGTCACGGATTAGCAGGGCAGGTATCAAAATGAAACTTAAAGCGGTACTTATTTTCATATTGTGTTTATTTATCGGCAGCTCGACGATAATACTGGCCAAAATGACCAATGTAAGGCACCTTTTCGTATCCCCCAGGGTGCTGGAGGATTATAAGGTGACAATTGAGAGCGAGCATCTGGAAATAGACGGCCTTTTGAAAATGATAGAGGACAGCCAAGCGGAATTAGATGAATTGGAGGCCTTGAAGCGGGCTAACGAAGATATTGCCCAGGAGGTGGAGGCAAAGCTTTTCACCGATTTGTCCTTATATAAACTTTCGGGCGGCTTTTCCGACGTGACGGGACCCGGCGTCGAAATCATCATAGATGACGGGACAAGAGAACTGGGACCCTTTGAAAACCCCAATGATCTGTTGGTCCACGATCTGGATCTGCTGTTTGTCATCAACGACTTAAAAGAAGCGGGGGCCGAGATGATTTCCGTCAACGGTCAAAGGATAGTAGATACAACGTCGGTTACTTGTTCGGGCTATACCGTAAGGGTCAACGACAGATTCTACGGAAAACCCTTCCGGATCAATGCCATCGGAGACGGATCCCGGATGTCGGCGGCTTTGATAGGACCGGGAGGATACGGGACACTTTTGAGGGAATACGTTATCTTTAAAATTGCAATAAGTGACGAGGTCACTATCCCCGCCTACGGCGGTGACAGAATATACAAATACATGTCTGCTATCGACTAGTGCTCTGTGACATCTAAATGTTGTCACAGATGCGCCGAAAATTTTTTCAAGTGCAACGGCCTACGGCCTCCGACTCGCTTCTCACTGCTGTCCGTTTTTCCATTGCGGCTGAAGCTGCGGAAAAAAGGCCGGGCGGAGGAACGAGACATGGCCGCAGCTATGGCGAGCGACGACAACGAAAAAGCGTCGGGCAAAGGAAGGAGCAAAAATTGATCATAGCGATGTTTTTTGGGCTTTTAGCCGGAATAATACTGGGGATTATCTTCGGGTTCTCTTATCCGGCAGAATTTTCTTTCTATGTTTCCATGGGGCTTTTGGCAGCAATGGACTCACTGCTTGGGGCGATTCGGTCGGAAATGGAAAACAAATACGATAACTTCATCTTCATCAGCGGGTTTTTGACCAATGCCGTTCTTGCTGCAGCACTGGTGTACCTGGGAGACCGTTTGGGCCTGCCCTTGTATTACGCCGTTATATTGGTATTCGGCGGCAGACTGTTCCAGAATCTGGCCGTTATCCGAAGAAAACTTATCGAAAAGTATCGCATGAGAAAAGAAAAGAGTGTTTAATAAGTAGATGCATATAAATTACATCTATGCTATAATTGTCGTAACATTTTTATCAGGAGCACTAAATGCTTCAGAGTCAATATTCTCCAGGAGGTCAAGGGATTATGCTCCAGTTTGAAGTAAACGAAGAGAGAAACGCACAAATCAAGGTGATTGGAATCGGCGGCGGGGGCAGCAATGCCGTAAACCGCATGATAGATGCCGGTTTGAAGGGGATCACTTTTATTGCGATAAATACGGACAAGCAGGCTTTATCGTTATCCAAGGCAGAGACTAAGATCCAAATCGGCGAAAAGCTGACAAAGGGATTGGGTGCAGGGGCCAACCCTGAGATCGGACAGAAAGCCGCTGAGGAAAACATAGACGACCTGAGCAAGTTCTTGTCTGGGTCTGACATGGTATTCATCACCGCCGGCATGGGCGGAGGAACGGGTACAGGGGCCGCCCCCATCATAGCAAAGGCAGCCAAGGATGCGGGAATACTTACGGTAGGCGTTGTCACAAGGCCTTTTACATTTGAAGGTAAAAAAAGAAGGGAACACGCAGATCTGGGCATCAAGTTCCTGAAAAAATATGTAGATTCGCTGGTGGTTGTTCCGAACGACAAACTGTTGCAGATATCGGAAAAGAACACCACTATGCTCGAAGCCTTTTCCATGGCCGATGAAGTCCTGAAGCAAGGGGTCCAGGGGATATCTGACCTGATTGCCGAGGCCGGCCTGATCAATCTGGACTTTGCCGACGTGCGAACCGTTATGAACGACAGGGGCATTGCCCACATGGGCGTAGGCAGAGGAAAGGGCGAAAAGAGGGTTCAGGAGGCGGTGAAGGATGCAATCGAAAGTCCTCTTCTTGAAACGAGCATCGGCGGAGCCAAAGCTATACTGCTGAATATTATGGGTGGATACGATCTGGGCATGCTGGAGGTAAATGAAGCAGCCGATCAAATAGAAAAGTCCGCCGACAAGGACGCAATCGTCATCTTCGGCGCCTCGGTCAAAGAGGAGCTGAAGGATGAGATCATAATCACCGTTATAGCCACCGGCTTTGAAGATTCCACATCGGACAAGCTGTCCGGCGGGAACCGGGATATCATCAGGCCGGGCGGTGGGGAGGATGACAAATTTCGGGAGGATCCGCTGAACTCCTCCGGGGAAGACAGCGGCGAAGCAGGCGGGTCCGGAGAAAATGAATTTGAAAAGAAATACACCACCGACTTCGCAATTCCGTCATTTCTACATA
>CAYYHH010000121.1:5292-5952 GCA_964471645.1 uncultured Oscillospiraceae bacterium | reverse complement strand
TTTATAAGATTTGTAGTTCCGCCTACGCCTACAGGGATTCCCGCAGTTATTATAACCAGGTCGCCTTCACTTATTTGGTTATGCTCCTTTGCCTTTGTGACGGTTTTATATATAAGTTCGTCGGTCGATCCTACCGAGTCCAGCAGAATCGAGTACACGCCCCAGGTCAGGCACAGGCGCCTCTGCACTACAGGATCCGTGGTTGTTGCAACAATCGCCTGCTTTGGTTTGAACTTGGAGACCATTTTTGCCGTATATCCCGAAGTCGTACCTGTCAGTATTGCCGCAGCATCAAGACTCATGGCCATACTGCAGGTGGCGCGGCTTATTGCATCGGTCACCGCAGATTCTTTTTCGTTCTTATTTTCGGCGATGTTTTTAAAATAATCCGCCGCATCCATCGAGTCTTCGGTCCTGACTGCTATCTGTGACATTGTCAATACCGATTCCACCGGATATTTCCCCGCCGCAGTTTCCCCCGAAAGCATTATTGCATCAGTTCCGTCGAGGATAGCATTGGCAACATCGGTCACCTCGGCTCTTGTGGGCCTTGGATTCCTCATCATGGAGTCCAGCATCTGGGTTGCCGTTATCACAGGCTTACCCACCTTATTGCATTTTCTTATGATCCTTTTCTGAAGCAGCGGAAGCTCTTCCGTG
>CAYYHH010000121.1:0-5282 GCA_964471645.1 uncultured Oscillospiraceae bacterium | reverse complement strand
TCTCAACGCCTAAATCTCCCCTGGCTATCATTATTCCGTCAGAAACATCAATTATTCCTTCGATATTATCAACACCTTCACCGTTTTCAATTTTTGATATTATCTGTATATGTTCTGCATCGTTCTCCTTTAAAATCTGCCTGATGGCTTGTACATCTTCAGGGCTTCTTACAAAGGATGCCGCAATAAAATCAATGCCGCTTTCAATGCCGAATTTTATATCTGCCCTGTCTTTAACGGTAAGAGGCGGCATATTAATGTGAACACCGGGAATATTGATTCCCTTGTGCGTTTTTATGGTTCCGCTGTTTAAAACCTTGCAGTAAATATCCTCCGAATCCTTTACATCAAGTACCTGAAGCGCTACAAGGCCGTCATCTATCAAAATAGTATCTCCCGGCTTGACATCTCTTGCCAGTCCGTTATATGTCACAGAGCTTATAGTATCGTCACCGATAATGTCCCGGCTCGTAAGAGTGTATTCCTGGCCCTCCGCCAAAATTATTTCATCCTTTTCAAAAACCCCGGTGCGTATTTCCGGCCCTCCTGTATCCAGCAGTATTGCAACAGGCTGACCCGATTCTTCCCTCACATTCTTAATTGTGTTTATTCTGGCTTCATGCTCTGCATAATTTCCATGTGAAAAATTTAATCGAGCCACATTCATGCCCGCGGATACCATTTTCTTTAAAATGGATTCCGATTCACAGGCAGGCCCTACTGTGCATACAATTTTAGTTTTTTTCATAACCCTTACCTCCGGTCTGTCCCATGGTTGCCTTTTAATTCAAGTTGCCTTTTAATTTACATTGCATTCCCGTCTGTTTATCTGCTTCGATCCGCCCGCTTATAAGGCACCGGCCACTCAACATCATTTGCTCCCAACGTTCTTGATGCATGAAGTGCCCAATAGGGGTTTCGCAGCAATTCTCTCCCCAGGTATACGCTGTCAACCCTGCCCTCTCCAATGAGTTTGTTTATTTCCGCAGGATCAGAAAGAAGTCCTCCGGCTGTTACATGCAGCCCCGTAAGCTTTTTTATCTTTTCGGCATGGGGCACCTGGTACCCGGGAAAAGCCTTTGGAACAACGGGTATAACGCCGCCGGTACTTACGTTGACTGAATCTATTCCCTTGTTTTTGATCATATTCAGCATTGACGCAAGATCCTCCGCAAAATTGCCTCCCTCTCCGTAATCTTCCGCTGAAACTCTTACCTCTATGGGTTTATCCTTCGGCCATACTTCCCTCACCGCATCCAGGACCCGGCTCAAAAAGCGAACTCTGTTTTCATGACTGCCTCCGTATTCATCCTGCCTTTTGTTGGTCAGCGGAGACAGAAATTCACTCAGCAGATATCCATGAGCAGCGTGAATTTGGATTAAATCAAATCCCGCCTTATCCGCCCTTATGGCCGCATCTTTAAACTCATTAACGGTTTCGGTTATATCTTCAACAGTCATTTCCCGCGGTGTCTTGGATTCCGCATCGTAGGGAATTGCGGAGGGCGCCTCAATATCCATACCCTCAGCCTCACATTTTCTGCCTCCGTGGTTTATCTGAATACCTATTTTAGCCCCATTTTCATGGACGGCCTTCACAATCGATGCAAGACCCGGTATATGAGCATCGTCCCAAATCCCCAGATCATTGGACGTAAGTCTTCCTTCGGGCGCTATCCCCGTAGCCTCCACAACTATCAGTCCGACTCCGCCTACCGCCCTTGATGCGTAATGAATAACATGCCAATCGGTTACCATGCCCGTATCAGGTGCAACATACATGCACATGGGCGGCATTACTATCCGGTTTTTCAACACTAAATCCTTGATATTATACTCACTGAATAAATTAGCCATGCTCGCGACTCCTCTCCTTGCACATTCCGTCATAATAAAAGTATTTACAGCAACATCATCTTTTTAATTACCCTATAATCCAATATCGGAATCAATTTTATTTGATCACTGTATAAACATTAAACATTGTCCGATCGCCGTATAACCATTATTCAATCACAATAAAGACATTATTCGGGCAAAAAGAACTTGATGGCTTTGTCTATAATAAGATCCATTTGCCCCGGCCCCGTCAGGCGATGATGCCCACCTTCAACTATCGTCAATTCCGCTCCTGAATAATCCGCGAAATCTTTCGCATCCTCCAAGGATGCGCTTCTGTCCTCATCCCCGTGAATCATAGCAATCTCAGCCATCCCCGGCTTATAAATCCGCAACACGTCGTGGCTTTCCAGATCCATGCAAAATTCCTTTGTAATTTTCAACGGGCGGAAGCAGTCCAGATCCAGAACAAAATAACCCTTTTCGTCCAGTTCGCTCTTCAGTTCAGAAGTCTCCCCTTTTTTAAAAATACCGGGCATATTTACCGCTGCAGACCGCAGGTAGGATTTCCTTCCTGCATGGGGTCTTGTAGCCAGATAGATCAGATTGATGTAAGCCCCGAAGCTGGATGAAAAATAAGTTATTTCTGCTTTGGGAGCCAATCCTTTTACGTAATCTTCCACAGCTTCCAAATCATCCAGGCAATTGCCGATTCTGAATTGTTCCCCATCGACGGGACTTTCACCGTGAGCCGGAAAATCAAAGGCAAAAATTCCGATCCCTTTTTTCGGCAATTCATCCATAAGCGCAAGTATCGTGGGGCTTTCCTTGCTGCTGCCCAATCCATGGCTTATGATCGTAACCGTGTCTTCAGTGCCTTTAATACCGTTCATACATGGGATGTCGTAGCTGTTCCTACCCTTTATGATCTCTTTAAACATTGATATCATACTCCTTTTGCCGCATTATAATAAAATTGAACCCTATTTCAACCTAACTGATAAAGAGTTCAACTTACTCCGATCTTAGTCGATCTTAGTCAATCCTGATGGTTTTGTTATGTCCTAAATCAGTTCAATCTCTATTTCCTGGCCCCCGTCCCAAAGTACTTTCTTCCCGAATTCGTACAGCTTGTCCAGGCCTTCTGTTATAGTCAGAAAATGATTTCCTGCCAGTTGCCCGTATTGACACGCGAAGCAACATCTCCCGTATGACAATATCATTTCCATCTCGCTTATTCCCCCCGGGTAAAGCAACATTTCCCCTTTTGCCGGATGAGATATGTGATTTTCATAATCGAGTCCGGTTCTAAAATCTCCATATGGGATCCAAACCCCTTCTCCGCTCCATCGCACATGAATGAACTTGCTTTTTAGCGGCAGCATGCTTTTAAATACCTGGCAGGTCTTTGGTGCTTCTTTTTCCAAAAGTTCGCCTATGAATTCGTATCCTCCGGATTTGATTTTAACTTTTTGCATTATGGATTTTCCTCCTGTCTCATTTCTGGGCTTAATTATTATCGTTGTCCCTTGTCAAACACCTGATAAATATCTCCGTTATGAAGGGATCGAATTGGGTCCCCGCATTCATTCGTAGTTCCTCCCTGGCATGGTCGACGGGCATTGCATCGCGATATGGCCTGCCTTGTGTCATTGCATCATAAGCGTCGGTGATAGCCAAAATACGTGAAAGCAAGGGAATTTCCTCTTCAGACAAACCCCTGGGATAGCCTTCACCATCCCATCTCTCGTGGTGGGCCAATATGTAGTTGGCGATATTCTGAAGTTCGGGTACGGTCTGGGCTATTCGATAACCTATTTCCGGATGTTTTTTTATTATCTGCATTTCATCATCGGTAAGCTTGTTGGGCTTTTTTAGTATCCGATCGTCGATAGCGATCTTCCCTATATCATGCAGCATCGCCAAAACCTTCAGCTCATCTATCTCAAACGGCGTAAGATCCATAGATTTGCCTATTGCCTTGCAGAATTCACCGAGCCTTTCTCCATGCTCCTCAGTTTCACATCCCTTATCAAACAGGGCATTTTTTATGGATTGCAACACAATGCTGCGGTAGCTTTGCGCGCCCAGCAGCTTACTTTTATACATTTTATCTTCTGCTCTTTTTAGAGTTTCTACCCATTCTTCCTCTATATCATCCCTGGTGGCACATCCCAGGGAAATGCTTACTTTCATACCTGCAATTTTGACATCGCTGCAACCCTCGTTGATTCTGTCGCAGACCTTCTGCCCGACCGTAGCGGGCGTATTAGGCAACATTATAACAAATTCATCCCCACCCCAGCGCGAGATCACATCCGTCTCCCGGCAAGAAAGCTTGAAAACCTCTGCTATCTTTATTAAGGCCTCATCGCCTTCCTGATGTCCGAAAGCATCGTTTATCAATTTCAGGCCATCAAGATCTCCCATTATAAATGTCAGCGGAAGTTGATTTTCCACATCCGGTTTCGCCAGCTCTGCTTCAAGATACGCCCGGTTGTAAAGGCCCGTCAATGAATCACGATAACTGAGATATTCGATTTTTAATTCCTTTTCTTTTTCCGTTGTTACATCCCGGAATACAAGTATTGCCCCCAGCATCTCGCCATTCTTATCTTTAATCGGTGCGGCACTGTCGGAAATAAACCTCTCCGTTCCGCCGGATGATACTAAAATTAAATGATTTGAAAAATCCGTGGGTTTTCCGCTTTTCAACACTGCGCCGACAGCATTTCTGCATGATTTTATCGTTTTTTCACTGCGGATGTCATAAACTTCGGACAAAGGCCTGCCTTGAGCTGCATCCTGTTTCCAGCCTGTCAGATTTTCCGCCACCTGATTCATCATCTCAATCCGACCTTGGTTGTCGGTAGTGATTACCCCATCGCAAATCGAGTACAAAGTTACTTTCAACTTTTCTTTTTCCCGGAACAAGGCCTCTTCAGCAAGCTTTTCTTCGGTAACGTCTTCATAAACGGCTACGATCTCACCCGAAGGCAGCCGGAATATTGTATTTTCGAACCACCGGTTTTCCTCGTTTTCCATATATACATTCGCAGGATAATGGGTCGCTTCTCCTGTTTCATAAACATTTTTGAAGATATCAATGATTCCGAATTCCTCTACCCCCGGTCTGACTGCGCTCAAAGCCTTACCTATTACATCTTCCTTTTTCCAGCCCTCGATTTTCGCACAGGAGTGATTGATATTTTTGATAATGTAGTCATTGCCCGACGAGCCGTCACCCATTACCTTGTAAATAATAATAGCGGCAGGGGAATTGTCGAATATGCTTTGACTGAATATATAATTGCCGAGTAAGCCATTATCGCCAGAAACCTTTTCCATACCGTTGACCCTCTCTTCCTTCGTATCCAAAAACTGATCATCGTTTAATCGCAGATGGAATTAACTGAGGTTTGCCAAACGATTCAAATAGCTTA
>CAYYHH010000120.1:523-5975 GCA_964471645.1 uncultured Oscillospiraceae bacterium | reverse complement strand
CCCGGGACACCCTGATTAAGAGTCAGGTGCTCTACCATCTGAGCTAACGAAGCATGATAAGTTTTGGCGTTTTGACGCATATTAGATTCTAGCATCGAGGTAATGGCTTGTCAACAAAAATGAAAATAAAAAAATAAATTTTATGTTCCTCATTTTTCCGCTAATAATTAAAAACCTTTCGAGCAAAATAATGTTTGAGGAGGGATTGAAAATGCCAAATAACAATAACAATCGCAACGACTGGTCCGATCTTAACAACGAACAGAGGAACCAAAATCAAAACCGGAACGAACAGCAAAATCGGAATGAACAGCAAAACCGAAACGAACAGCAAAACAAAGCTAATCAGAGGAATGTTCGTTCTGAGCAGCGAAACCAAGGCGATCGGTCCAGGCAGGAAAACAGAAACGAGCAATGCACAGATAATAGAAGAGATTTCTAGTGTATTGTGGTTTCGAAAGGCAGTAAAAGAAGGAGAGGTAGCTGCGCCAAAAGTGGCGCAGTTACAATCTCCGGTCAATTCTCTCCATTACCATATGGACGGGGTTACGCCCGTCCTTTTTGTATATGCATACCCGTTATCTGAAATTGTTACCATCGCACCCGGCCGTTGCATCGCAATCCATTGTTGCGCCTGACCGATCTATCGCAATCCATCGCAACAATCAATTGATATATCCTGTTTTGTATATTATAATATAGTGTACAAAATAAATGCGGTCCATATATTTTAAATTATTCTAATAAGGGTCTTCTTTTAAAAAAAGAGATACTTCCGGGAGGTAAAATGTTCTGTCAAGAATGTGGAAATCCACTGAACGAAGGGGATAAATCCTGTAAAATATGCGGAACCCCGGTGCGCGATGAACCCGACGTACCAAATTTTAAAATTGATTCAGAAAATGAAGTTGAAAGCAATACGCTCAACTGGAATTTGAATGGCTTCCCGAAACCCAAGAAGACGGAAGACATAGATTTTGATTGGAACATAGATGCAAAGACTTTTGGGAAAAGGACAACCGTCGAAAACAGAAATTCAACAGAAAGCAGCCCGGGACCTTCTTCCGATTCGGATTCACATAACACAGATTTGGCTGAAGAGCTCAACAGATTTTTTAATTTTGAAAAGGCCAACGAAGATTTTCAGAAGCTTCTGGATAAAGAGTACGAAAGCATGCAGGATCGTTTGTTGCCACGGCAAAGTCAAATCGACATGGGAAGAATGAACCTGGGTGACAGGATCAGCTCATCTGAGGACGTTGTCGTACCGGCGATCATAGCAGATCAGGGGGAGGCAGGCCCGGAGGCAGCGCCGCCTGACCTTCTGAAAGGCGAAGCCGCAGTCGTAAATGAAACAGAATCAAAGGAAGGGGATTCAGACCCAAATGAAGAGGATGTTATTTTAACGGACAACCCCGATGAAAACAGGGGCGAGTATCAAATTCAGGATCAAAACGACAGTAGAACCGAATATCAAGACGAACATCAAAAGGGAAATCAAGACGAACATCAAAAGAAACATCAAAGCGAATACCAGAACGAATACCATAGCGAGGATCAGATTGAAGAGGAGCCGACCGTCATATGGGTCGATGAAGAAAATACCGGAATACATAACACCGGAACCGCTGAAGCGGACACCGGAATTGCCGAAGCAGCAGGTTTGGCGGCTGATGGGAAAACCGGAAAGATCGAAAAACTACAATCTGATAAAAGCGGTGAAATCCCCGCAGCCCTATGGTTTGAAACTGATGAAAAGGATCAAGACTCTAAAAAGAAGTTCAATATCGGCAGAGCGGTTTTAATATTGATTATAGTAGTTCTTTTGGCTGAGGCGGCTATATTGGGGGTACAATATTTCTTGCCGAACACAAATGCAGCGAAAAAAGCGGAACAAATAAACGACAGCATAAGCGGAGCCTTAAACGGTGTAAAAGATCGAACTGTAGGATTATTCCAAAGCGTAGGCGGCAAAGGAGATGTCGATCAGACAGGGACGGGCGATCCGGATCAAAACGTTGATGCTGAGGGGGATGATCCCCTTGATGAGGACGCATCCGGGAATGATACAGATCACGTCGGTGAACCGAATTTAGTTCCGTCAGAAGATAAGGATGTGCTGATTGCGGCTGTGATGGCCGAATACAACAGCAATATTGAATCGATTGAAGCGAATGATAAACTTGCATGGAAAATGGGTAAAGATTATGTGATCTCTGATATTAAAAACTCTGAGCCGATAGATAATAATTATTGGTATACAACCCCAAAAGGAGAGCATGTTTATTACGACAAGGAAATTGTCGCAACCTTAATTCAATTTGATTCACAATGGGTAGATTATGTTAATGGCGGTAGTAAACTGGTAATAGAGCTGACAAAGGAAGGGAGTAAGGCGCGAAAGAATGCTGAAACCTTTTCCAAAGTGGGCAAGGTAAAACAAACTTTTGACCGTTTGGAAATAGGGGAGATCCGTAAGGGCCAGGAAGCCTTTTACGTATGGACTTATGAAGAAATCAAGGAGGTTCAAGGTAACAAGACCACGATAAAAAAATATAACTGGGTATATCGTTTGGAACCTATAGATAAGGAAATGAAGATCGTAAACTATTATAAGTACTGAAAGAAGAGGTGGTTTTTTGAACAAGAAAAGAATTGGGATTACCATATTCATCATAGTCTTGGTCGTGATACTGGGGCTATTCAGCGCACTGATCGGCTTTATCACCGATTACCTGTGGTTTAGGGAACTGGGATATACCAGTGTTTTCTTTAAACAGCTGTTTACCCAGCTTAAGTTGGGGATTCCCTCGTTTATAATCCTTACAGCCCTGTCTTACGTATATCTTATGGGGTTGAAAAAGGGATATTACAAGAGAATCGAGATAACTGAAAACCCATCTGTGAAAGAGAGAACCCTGAACCTTACGGCCTTGGGGATAAGCGCTGTTTTCGGTGCAATGATCACACTGACAACTGTTACCCGGTTATGGTTTGAGATATTAAAGTTTACAAACAGCACTGATTTCGGTATATCGGATCCGATTTTTAATTTGGATATATCCTTCTATGTGTTTAAATTGGAGCTGATTACCCATGTAAACCAGATTCTCATCGGCGTTATTGCGGCCTTTGTTATCTTGACTTTGCTGTTTTATTCGGCTCTCCTTTCTATGAGAAGGCCAAGGATTTTTGAGCCAAAAGAAGAAAGCGAGTTTGAATACACCGACAGTGGCGAGCAACGTTATACCGGGAACTTCGGCCAAGGCTTTGGTTCCTTCGGGCAGAACATCAACGATGCCTTGGGCGGGATGTTCAAAGGATTCGGTGGACCGCAAAGACCCAGAAGCGGATCAACGCAGCTGGACAAGGACAACCTGAAACAGCTGCTGACAATTGCCTCCAAGCAAATCCAGGTACTGAGCGTAGTATTTTTCTTGATGGTAGGGGTCAATTTCTGGCTTAAACAATACCAGCTTCTGTACTCGGGTTCCGGGGTTTTATACGGCGCGGGTTTTACCGATATAAACGTCACCCTTTGGGTGTACAGAATTATGGTGGTGCTGTCGGCTGTCGCTGCGGTCACCTTTGTAATGGGCTTCCAAAAGCGTAAGATCAAGACGATGTTATCTGTTCCCCTCATCATGATAATTTTGTCCGTTGCGGGTACAGGGGTAGGCATGCTGGTCCAGAGCATCATCGTTTCACCTGACGAAATTAATAAGGAATCGCCCTATTTGCAGAACAATATCACCTACACTCAGTATGCATATGACCTGCAGGATATTTCTATAAGGGAATTCGCGGCCTCCAATACTCTTACTAAAGAAGACATCCTGAATAATATGGCAACGATCTCCAATATAAGAATCAACGACTTCGAACCTGCGGAAAAATTCTATAACCAAGCCCAGAGCATAAGAACGTACTACCAGTTCAACGATGTTGATGTGGACCGCTATATGATAAACGGAGAGTATACTCAGACATTCCTCTCTGCTCGTGAAATCGATGAGTCCAACAGCATGATCATGAATCAGCCTTGGTTGTCCAAACACTTGAAGTATACCCACGGATACGGAATCACACTGTCGCGGGTTGACAAGGTTACGGAGAGCGGGCAGCCGGATATGTTGATCAAAAGCATTCCGCCCATATCGGAAGTGGATGAGATAACCATCGATCGGCCTGAGATATATTTCGGTGAGTTTACAAGGAATTATGCAATCACAAATACCGACGAGCTTGAATTCGACTATCCCAGCGGGGACACAAACGTATACAGCACATATGAAGGCGATGCGGGTATCCATCTGAACATGTTCAACAGAGTATTGTTTGCAATAAGGGAACAAAGCCTTAAGATCCTCGTATCCAGCAACATCGACAGCGATTCAAAAATACTGATTTATCGCAACATCAAGGACCGGGTTCAGAAGATTGCGCCATTCCTGAGTTATGATGCGGATCCGTACATTGTTACCGTAGACGGTAAGCTTTACTGGATGATAGACGCTTATACCTACAGCAGCTACTATCCGTACTCGGAGCCTTTCAGTGCTGACAGCAAGGTAAATTATATCCGCAACTCGATCAAAGTTGTAATTGATGCCTACAATGGAAATACAAACTTCTACCTTGTGGATGATAAGGATCCCATCGGGAACACCCTGAAAAGTATTTATCCCAAGTTGGTAAAGAATTTTGATCAGATGCCCGAAGGCCTGCAAAAGCATATTCGCTATCCTAATATGCTCTTTTCCATACAGGCAGGCATCTATACAAAATACCATATGAATGATGTTAAGGTATTCTATCAATCCGAGGATAAATGGGAGATTTCCCAAAATATTTACGGGATAGAACCGCAAATTATGAAGCCTAACTATTACATCATGAAAATACCGGGAGAAAGTCAGGAAGAGTTCATCAACTCGATTCCATACACACCTTTTGGTAAAAAGAATATGACGGGCCTCCTGGTGGCCAGGAACGACGGTGAACATTACGGAGAACTGGTGCTGTTCAGGCTACCAAAGTCCAAGATCATTTACGGACCTATGCAAGTTGAAGGCTTTATAGATCAGGAGACGGATATCTCTAAGGAGTTCTCGCTTTGGAATTCTGCCGGATCAAGCTACACTAGAGGCGAAATGTTTGTTATTCCTATTGAGGACTCGCTGGTGTATGTTGAGCCGATATACCTTGAGGCCACCAACAGCAGTTTGCCCGAGGTCAAAAGGGTCATTGTTTACTACAATGACAGGATAGCATATGAGCCGACACTGGCTCAGGCACTTGATACAATGTTTGGCGCAGGTTCCGGATCACCGCTCAATGGTGAACCGGCCGACAAGCCCGGTACAGGTACTCCATCGGAACCGGGTGAAGGAGTCCTGGATACCGATGCATTGATTCGCAAGGCGGTAGACGCTTACAATAAGGCTGTGTC
>CAYYHH010000120.1:0-513 GCA_964471645.1 uncultured Oscillospiraceae bacterium | reverse complement strand
TGATCGTACAGGGCGGTAATAACGTTTCTGGTGGACAGAAACAGCGTCTGTGTATTGCACGTGCACTGCTTAAGAAACCAAAGATCCTGATTTTGGATGATTCCACCAGTGCAGTAGATACCAAGACAGATGCATTGATCCGTAAAGCAGTTGATACATACAATAAGGCTGTGTCTGCGCAAGAAAAGGGTGATTGGGCATCTTACGGAGGGTTCCTGAAGGAACTTGAGGGCTATTTGAACAAATTGAACACCGGACCTTCCGCCGGGGCATTGACTCCCCCAGATGAAAATCTCGTTGACGAGGGGGCTGCCGATAACGGGGATGCTGACGCACAATAATTCAAACTACAGAATTTATCAAAACTAACCGTCAAAGACCGGGCACCTGGATCAGCCCGGTCTTTGCTTGTCAAAGCCATTGAAGTATAAAACCAAAGGGCATTCGGTGTTTTCAGTATTTTGGTGTTTTCGGTGCAAAATTTCAAGTAGTTTAAGATTTCCAAGAGAAAAT
>CAYYHH010000119.1:0-5979 GCA_964471645.1 uncultured Oscillospiraceae bacterium | reverse complement strand
GAGGTATATAAAGGCTTGTACGGTAATTTGAAGCAAAGCTTTTCAAAACTTATACCGACAACTTTCCGGAATTCGTTTTTTTTTGTTATATAGTCATCTAGGTAAAAGGTATCCATTTCTTTTTCCCTCCGGCATTGATAAACGGTATATGAGACTGTGTCAGAACGTGGTTTGCCAATGCGTGTATATCCTTTCTGAACTCCGCGGTTTTATATGACAATAATGTTTTATGATCCGATTCGGCATGGCGATCGTAACCCGATGAGCTGATTTTGAACAATCCTTTGTTTTCCAATTGCAATCTTTTTTCTATATAGCGTAGATCATAGGCATCAGAAGCTAAATGCTTATTTATTACGAATGATGAAAAAGATACATCCAATTTGGCATAAACAGGTTTTAGAAATTCAAATCTGCTCAACACGGACTCTTGCGGTGTAATTATACAAGACCTGTTTTCAATGTATTCAAGCGCCCCGATTGCAAGGCCGTTATCGATATCGTTTCCAGTATCCACCAGGATCAGGTCAAAAATCTTTTCCAGGCTTTCCAACAGATACACGGCCATACCCGGATGAAAGCATCTTACTTGTTCTATGCTTTCCACACCGCCCAATATGTAAAAGTTTTCGCTTATCCTGCATTCTTCCGCCAGCTTTTCCGCATTGAGCAATCTGTTGTCCAAATGCAATTTGACACCTTCGATGGACTCCCCCACCCGGTCAGTGTATTCTCTGCCCGATCTGCCATGCATTGAAACCATAATGACCTTCAGTTCTTTATGGTTTGAAGCAATATATTCGGCTACGGATTGAGCTATCATGGTTGTGCCCACCTTCCCGTCAGCTCCGTGGAATGCATGAATACCCATCATTTCAAAGCCACACCTTTCTGTACGAGGAGCAAGCCCGCCGAGTCATTAATAACGCAATCGGTTATTTTTTTATATTCATTTATGTCGGCAATTATTTCAACATGACTTACGGGTGATGAAGAAGCTACTCTGTTGAGGGGGGCGCTTTCCCTTTGACCCTCTCCGTCTGTAACCTCGATTTCATTTATATCCTTTACAAATGCAACTCTGCAGGTTCCAAGCTTTTGATGGCCTATGTTTTCATATATATCCACCCAATCGCCGCGGCGAATAGAGCTGCTTCGCATAAAAATCCAATCAGGATCCAACACGTATATTGACTGTTCGCCCCGCAGGTAAAAATCATCGTCGGACAGGTACTCTTGAGATACTTGGCCATTTTTGACCACATCCTGCAAAACAACCTGACCAACGACTGACTGCAATCGATCGGCATCGATTGCCCCGCTGATTCTGTTTTCTTTCGGTATACCGGTCACTGTCAATACATCCCGTGTAATTGCAGTACCTGCCGGGATTCTCTCCGAGGCCACTAATACAGTATCGAGCAAAACGACCTCTCTGCCTTTGACTTCCCAAAAAATCAGTCCTGAGGCGGCAAAGATGATCAACAGTAAACCCAAAATTGCACGTCCTTTTTTCAAATCGGGGCCCTCCTTGTATTTTATCCTACTACTTACAATTTATGTAAACATAGTAACAATAAAAAGCGGCTGTGTCAACCGCTATTTACATTTATTTCTATTTTATTTATTATCGGTTTTTATTTGCTGCTATCTTAACCGTTTATGGCGGAGATAAAGTCCTTGACCCGGGCCTGAATATCTGCCGCACCGAAAATGGACGAGCCGGCAATTATAAGGTTGGCCCCGGCATCGACCACCTGCTTCACATTTTCCGGATTAATGCCCCCGTCAACGGCGATAATAAGATCGGGATTGCGCTCGGCCTTCAGGGCAGAAAGCCTTTTAATCTTTTCCAAGGCCGAAGGTATGAATTTCTGACCGCCAAACCCCGGGTTAACCGACATAACCAATACATAATCCAGATCCTCGAAAACATATTCAAGTACATCGTGAGATGTGGAGGGGTTCAGCGAAACACCGGCTTTTATTCCAAACGATTTTATCAGCTGCAACGTTCGATGGAGGTGCGGACAGGCCTCTTGATGTACCGTAATTATTTCCGTGTTCTCTGTCACAAAATCTTCAACGAAAAGGTCGGGATTCTCTATCATCAAATGCACATCGAAGGGCAGATGGGTTTTACCGAGCAAGCTTTTCATCACCGAAGCACCAAATGTAATATTTGGAACAAAATGACCGTCCATGACATCTACGTGGATTATATGTGCGCCCGCTTTTTCAATAGCGGCAACATCTTCTCCCAATTGCGAGAAATCCGCCGACAAAATAGATGGTGCAAGTCTGTTCATTCAATATCTCCTCATTTCCTGTATTTCCTTGATTTGTCTGTTGTAGGATTCATAGCGTGATAAAGGTATTTTCCCTTCTTCAACCGCCGCCCGGACGGCACAATCCGGTTCCGAAATATGTCTGCAGTTATGGTACCTGCAACCGCCAATAAAAGGAAGCATCTCGGGATAAAGAAACGCCAATTCCTGTTCATCTGCTTCAAGCACGTCAAAGGAAGTGAACCCGGGTGTGTCGAAAACCATACTGCCATCTGCCAATTCATATAATTCCACGTGTCTGGTCGTATGCTTCCCCCTTTGGGATTTTCCGCTTATTTCCCCTGTCTCGGCCAGATCGGTCTCAACCAGGCGATTGAGCAGCGTAGATTTTCCTACTCCCGATGGGCCTGCAAAAGCGCATTTTCTACCGCCGAGAAATCCTCGCAGCTCCTGCAGTCCTTCTCCCTTTTTTCCGCTAACGCATATTATCGGATATATCTTGTCATAGACAGATTGAAAAGTTGATATTTCGTCCGGCTCTGCCAAGTCGATTTTGTTCAGACAAATTCCTATATCAGTATGTTGATATTCGGCCATTACCAGAAATTTATCTATAACATAGAGATTTATATCGGGCATTCTAATGGATGCTGTTATTATCAAACAATCCACGTTGGCCACCGGAGGTCTTATAAATTGATTCCTTCGGGGGTGGATCCCGATTATCACAGCCTCTTCATCATCGATAATTTCGATATCTACATGATCTCCTACATAGGGCGTCTTCCTGTCCTTGCGAAAAATGCCTCTCGCTTTACAGCTGTAAGTCTTTTCCGCGGTCCTGACGTAATAAAACCCTCCGACACCCTTTACGATGGTTCCTTCCATCAAAGTACTGCTCCACTGTCAAAATCAACAACGTGTTCCTGAACGAGGGCATTATCAAAATATATTTTTATTGTGCCCTGACCATTGCCTGTCATTGTAAATGTTTCCGAACCATTGCTTCTTATCCTCTGATCATAGTTTATGGGCGTCGTGACCCCGGTCGCATCGGATACCATTATTGTCAAATAAAATACTTCATTTTGAGCGGCGCTGTACGATATTGATATAGTGACCTCCTTGGCTCCGGCGCTTTCATCGGGTCCTGTGCTTAAAGTTACCTTTATAGGTGTGCCCTTATCCACTCCGGATCCCGGCGACACGCTCTGTCCTGATATCAGGCCTTCGGCATATTGACTGCTGGGTGCATATTCCACCTCTTTTGAAAGCACAAGTTTCTCGCGCTCCAGGGCATTTTTAGCCTCATCAAGTGTCATGCCGTACAGGCTGGGCACAGTGGTTATCACAACCTCTTCTCCCAGACTGATGACCAAAGAAACTTTGGTCCCCGGGTCGGCATCGCTTCCCGCTGTGGGAGTCTGGCGGATCACTACGCCCTCGGGCATTTCGCTGTATTCTTCACCTACGCTGCCCCTTTCATACCCATAACTTTCAAGCAGAAAAACAGCGTCATCAAGTTTTCTTCCTATCAGAGAGGGAATAGTGTTTTTTTCGATTCCTTTGCTTATATTTACTTTTACAGTCTTGCCGGTCTTGACCGTCATCCCCCCCAGAGGATCCTGGGATACGATAAGACCTTCATCGAAGTCAGTGCTGGCGACCTCGCTGCCAAGTTCGATCTTAAGACCTTTTTCCGCAAGTTCGATCTCGGCCTCCTCATAAGTCTTGCCCGTCAGAGTAGGAACCGATACTTCCGTGGGCGCCGACCCCTTCTCGATGGCAGCCAATATCAGCTGGCTCACAGGTATGGCCAACACCAGGGCCAGGACTATGGCCGCCACTTTGACCTTGTTAAAACGAAATTTTTTCTTAGCTTTAGCTTTCATTTTCTTAACTCCCGTCAATGCTTCGTCGTAAACTGCATCAGGTGGATCAATTGCTTCATGCCTCTCAGACTCATCTGCGGAAATATCAGCTTCTCTTTGACCTTTGGGGTTGCGGAAGTCCTGATTCCTGTTTCTTCCGAATCCTCCATAAATGCCTGCGGTACTGAGATTGGCTTTACTAAGCGCCTCTTCCATTTCATCGGCGGATATATATCTGTTTGTCTGGTATTTCTCTGTAGCCTTCATAACAATTTCTTCGACTTCTTCGGGAATATCTGGAATCAAGGCCGTGGGGGGAATCATTTCCTCATTCATGTGCTTCATAGCGACAGCAACAGGGTTTTCCGCATCAAATGGAACCTGACCCGTAAGCATCTCATACAAAACGATTCCTAAAGAATAAATATCCGACTTTTCATCTACATAGCCTCCTCGGGCCTGCTCCGGAGAAAAATAGTGCACCGATCCCATTACGGCTCCGGCATTATTGACGACAGTACCTGCATTCACTGCCTTTGCTATGCCGAAATCGGCAATCTTAGCAGTTCCGTCCCGAGCGATAAGGATGTTGTGAGGCTTGACATCTCTATGTATGATGTGGTTTTTATGGGCATGGCTCAATGCCGATGCAATTTGCCTCGTAATAGCAACCGCTTCCCGGGGCTTAAGGGCTCCCCTTTCCTCTATCAGCGCAGACAAAGGTTGACCCTCTATTAATTCCATCACGATATAGTTTATATTGCCTTCTCTGCCTACATCGTAAATATTGACGATATGGGGATGCGACATGCTGGCAGCCGCCTGTGATTCCCTTCGAAAGCTCTCTATGAATTTATAATCCTTTGTATATTCGGGCTTAAGTATTTTTACTGCAACAAATCGGTTCAAAAGTTTGTCGCGGGATTTATAGACTACCGCCATACCGCCTTCACCGATCTTTTCCAGCAATTCATATCTGTCGGCAAGTGCCCTGCTGCTCATAATAATCTCCTTTACCTGTTTTGTATCTCAACACAGTTGACTGTGATATTATCTCTTCCGCCATTATCGCAAGCCAGCCCTATCAAGGCCTCTACCAATTCCGTCACATCTTCGATTTCGTTCATCAGGCGACATATATCCGATTCGTCAACCTCATTGTAAAGGCCGTCGGTGCACAGCAAAACCCTGTCACCGTGATATATGTCAATAAAATAGAAATCCGGTTGAATGTTTTTTTCGCTGCCCAGAGCCCTTGTTATCATATGTTTTTTGGGATGGCACTCAGCCTCTTCTTTGTTGATCCGGCCATTTTTGATCAGCTCGTTGACATATGTATGATCTTCCGTGATCTTCAACAGTTTCCCGCGGCGTAAAACATAGGCCCTGCTGTCACCGATATTTACAATAAAAGCTTTGTCACTTCGAAGCAGCAACATTATGGCTGTGGTAGCCATACCTGCGTTTTCCTCATTAGATACGGCTTTTTGATAAATCTCTTCGTTGACCATACGGAGGCAATGACTGAAAAAAGCAGGAAGCTCCGATTCTGCAACATTATCCGGCGGATTTGCCAGCAAGTATTTCTCCGTCAGCTCTACGGCAAGCCCGCTGGCTACATCACCGGAATTATGGCCCCCGACGCCGTCAGCAAGCATAAAAAAATTCAAGGTTTCCATGCATAGCATAGAATCCTCGTTGACAGTCCTTATTCTTCCCTTATTCGTACCGCATGCTGACTTCACCATATTTTTCCTCTATTATCGTCTTCTCATTCTGCATATAAAGAATCCATCGGTATCATTGATATTGGGGAAAAG
>CAYYHH010000118.1:2167-5990 GCA_964471645.1 uncultured Oscillospiraceae bacterium | reverse complement strand
CACTCGGGAAGACATTCCCTTCACCATGATAACAAAGCTTAGACTACACTTGTCAGCTCCTGATTTAGTTGTACTTACGACTAAATACAGAGTGCCTTGGGCTGGATTCGAAGATTTCGCTAAGAGAAATTATGGCGGCCAAGAAGATACGGATTATCGGATTATGGATGAGCTGTAAATACCGATAATACTGGTTGCCGAAAAGCAGCAATTATTTTACAATTGATTTATCCGGCAAGGCGTCCGGATGCCTTAGGTTTCGTGCCCGGATATTTCCGGAACCGACGTCCGGATGTTCCGGAATACGCATGCCGAAATAAAAGGTATCGTTCAATTTGAAGGGAGATTAAACCAATATTAACACTTATGGTCGTGGGCCGTGTTAGGATTGAACTAGATCACAATATTGTAGGTTACTAAAATTATGAAATCGGAATAATTGCAAATTGGTTTAAAGGCAGGGGACGAAATATGAATGTATGGATTGAAAAAATACCCGCCTCTGGGCGGGCAGGACGGCAAGAGGAAGAATACTCTTTAGGCAAAGGGTTATGGTCTCCGACAAAAAGTAGATCCGGGGGCGACATTTATAAAAACATGAGGGAGCCTAAAAAAGGAGACCTCGTGCTCCATCTGGTGGATAACAGTAGAATATCAGGGGCTTCAATGGTGCAAGAACCATATGAGGAAAGAGAAATTAATTTAGGGACCGATTGGGATGGGACCTGTTATTTCATCAGGCTTGAGGGTTACGAAGAATTTAAAAGGCCGATTATGCGAGATGAGATTTTCACAGAAGAAAATGAAGAACTTCTATTTGATATCGCTGACAAAAGTGAGGTGTTTTACACTAGAAACCAAGAATTGAGACAAGGCGCATATCTCACCCCTTGTATTCCGGATCTACAATATTTACTTAATAGTATTCATAAAAAGCTAAATGGAGGGGGTATACCGCATATGGCTCATAATGGAGCGGGAACTGACGGAAATAATAATGCACAGCAATTATCTAAAAATATGATTCTTTATGGCCCTCCCGGTACGGGAAAAACATACAACACAATCAACTATGCTGTTGCGCTTATTGAAAAGAAACCGGCGGATAAAATTTCTAAAGAAGAACATTCAAAAGTTATCGAGCGGTATAACAAATACAAGCAAAAAGGCCAGATAGCATTTACGACTTTTCATCAATCGTATGGATACGAGGAGTTTATAGAGGGTATAAAGCCTGTTATGTCCGAAGATGATGAAAACAATGCCGATGTAAGGTATGAGATCAAAGCTGGGATTTTTAAAGCATTTTGTGATCGTGCACAGTCCCCCATTTTTGAAAAAGTTAATAAGTACGGCATAAGGGCAAACCCTGTTGTATGGAAAATATCCTTAAAAGGTGCGGGGAATAATAACGTTAAAGAAGATTGTTTTGTGAATAATCGAATTCGGATAGGTTGGGATGAATACGGAAAGGATATCACAGAGCAAACACTATTTAATTACGGGGGCAAAGATATCCTCAATCGGTTTATTAATCAGATAGTCGTCGGCGACATAGTATTTACTCTGTATGATGAAAGAACAATTGATGCCATAGGTGTTGTTTCCGGAGATTATGAATGGCTTGACAGTTTTGCAGACTATAAACGGTCAAGAAGCATAAAATGGATCACGAAAGATGAAAAGATTGACGTTTTTGATTTAAATGGTGGTCATGTACTTACTCAAGGGTCCGTCTACCGCCTGAACAGAATACAGCTTTCCGATGTTATAACGATCCTGATGACTTTGGGAATTAGTATTGATAGAGAGTTTAAAGAAAACGAAGAACCTCACGTATTTATTATAGATGAGATTAACCGCGGAAACATTTCTAAGATATTTGGCGAACTGATTACTTTGATTGAGTCAACAAAAAGATTGGGTTCTGCAGAAGCCATGACAGTAACATTACCCTATTCATCGAAACCTTTTGGAGTTCCCCAAAATGTTTATATTGTAGGGACAATGAACACCGCTGACAGATCAATAGCGCTTCTCGATACTGCCCTGAGAAGAAGATTTGATTTTATTGAGATGATGCCAGAAACCAAACTGCTAACCGGTGTCTTTGTTGAGGGAATTGATATCAGAAAAATGTTGGAAATCATGAATTTAAGGATTGAGTATTTGTTTGATCGAGAGCATACTATTGGGCACTCTTATTTTTTGCCGCTCATCAATAACAAAACTATTGATATGCTTTCGGATATCTTTAAAAATTCCATTATTCCATTGCTGCAGGAGTATTTTTATGAGGATTATAGCAAAATACAGCTGGTTCTTGGTGACAATGGAAAGAAAAACAATAAATATAAATTCATTGTTGATGAGGCTTTAAAGGTAAAAGATGTTTTCAAGGGTAAAGCAGACATTGATATTCCGGAAAGAAGGTATATTATCCAAGAAAACGCATTTGATCATTTTGAAAGCTACCTACAAATATACGAATAAAATTTGGTGAATTTATGAAACAGCTACTAATTGTAAAAGAGTATGATCCCATAACTTACAATAAGGAGTTCATCAGGGATAAATATTATAAGTATTTAGAGCATGAACAATTTGTAGAATTGGAGAATCTGATCTTAACATATAACACTGTGGAAGAATCAGATGCTATCGATTTTTTCAGTATTTCATCTCACCGAAATGTCGGCAAGATTATCAGCGCCAAAAATTTTGTTGGCATCGTCCAGATGAAAAAGGGATGTCAAATACAAATATTGCCCAAAATCGCTAATTCAGAAGACGACGATAAAACGAAGCGCATGTTTCTTAAGATGTTAAGGAGCATGAAAGATTTTCCTGGCAAATCGTTTAACTATTCAAACCTAAAAGTTGATCAGATGAATTTGTATGAAGTATTCATAAGTATGTATATCCGTGAAGTACGCCATCTTGTAAAGAGGGGGCTCAAATCTGCTTATCGCGCAGTAGAAGAAAATACGGTCTTTTATAAAGGCAAGCTCATTTTTAATGAACAAATCAGGAATAATTCAGCCCATAAGGAACGGTTCTATGTGAGGTATGATGATTTCAATGTTGATAGGGCGGAAAACAGACTTATAAAGGCAACCCTGATTAAGCTAATCGGGATTTCTGAGAGCTCAGAAAATATTAAAGAAATGTGGCAGTTGCTGTCTGGCTTTGAAATGGTAAAAGCATCAACCAACTATATTAAAGATTTTTCCAAGGTTGTTCTTGACAGGAACACCAAGGACTATGAAGACTTAATCATGTGGTCTAAGGTATTTCTTCTTAACAAAAGCTTTACGACATTTAGCGGGGATACAACGTCACGTGCCCTGCTTTTTCCGATGGAAAGGGTGTTTGAGGCATATGTCGGCAGGAATATAAGAAGGCACCTGATGGATACGAACTGGGAAGTCTCTTTGCAGGACAGTGGTTATTACCTGTTCGACAATATATTTGCCCTAAGACCTGATATAGTCCTGCGGAATTTTTCTGAAGACAGGATCATAATACTGGATACAAAGTGGAAGATATTAAAAAGCGATCCTGATGCCAATTATGGGATTTCCCAGTCGGATATGTATCAGATGTATGCCTATGCTAAAAAGTATGACTCTAAAGAAATTTGGTTATTATACCCTCAAAACGATGATGTTACGGATTTTGGTAATATTATTTTCAATAGTGATAGTGGGATTACCTTAAAAGTATTTTTTATTGATGTTGAAAAAATCGAAGATAGTTTGGACAAACTCCTTATGCAAATCGGCTGAAACGGGGTTACGCCGGGGTTACACTGGGGTTACGT
>CAYYHH010000118.1:0-2157 GCA_964471645.1 uncultured Oscillospiraceae bacterium | reverse complement strand
CTCAATATGCAAAACAGACATGATATAATAGTGTTATAGTGTAAAGCATGCTAGAATAAAGGGGCATAGTTTCCGCCTGGCAATCGCATCACCTTTTAAAGTAAAGGAGAAGAAGACGAGAACTGTGGCCGGCATATGAGCTTCATCATGAAAAGGATACAGAATTGACCAAAGGTCTCAATATAAGCAATCTTTTGACGGGAAAATTATTTAGAAATGACATAATGTTTAATGGAAAACTCAGGAGGTGTTTATGGTAAGGGGTTTCAAGATAGGATTTATGCCCAGGGGCAGCTATATGGAATGGCCGATAGAAAAGATATGCAAGGATTTAAGGGAAATTAGCTATGATGCAGTTGAATGGTCAACAGATATTTTAAATCCCCAGATATTAACACCGGATGAGATTAAGAATGTTGTGGATGTTTCCGAATCATTGGGCTTGGATGTGTCAGAAGTTGTGGTACAGCGGGATTTGGTTACACCGGACGAGGAAGAAAGGTCTGCCAATATCGATTATACACTGGAATGTATAAGAGTATATGGGCAAGCGGGTATAAAAACGATAAACTTGTTTACAGGCCCAAGACCCTGGATAGATGAACCCGTTAAAATCGGAAAAGAAATAGGAGAAGGCCAAGGCTGGAATATGGTTTTTCAAGCCTTTGATAGGTTTGTTCCCGAGGCGGAAAAATATGGAGTGAATCTGGCAGTGGAGGGAGTATGGGGAATGCTGGCTCACGATTTTTATACCACATGGTATTTGATTAACCACTACGACTCTCCTGCCTTGGGAGTGAACTTTGACCCCTCTCACGATATTCTCTGTGATAACAAGGATATTGGCTGGATTATAAGGCAGTGGGGAAAGGACAGGATAAAGCATGTTCACCTTAAGGATGCAGTGGGCATAATGGAGGATGGGCGATTCGTCTTCCCTTTGCTTGGCGAAGGTAAAGTTGACTGGAAAGCTTTTCTTTCTGCTATGGATGATATAGATTATTCCGGGACCATGTCTGTTGAGTTTGAGTCTTTTGACTATCTGGAAAATATATTAAAAGGGAATATGCATGAGGCAGCAAGGATTTCCATGGATAATATTCGTACATTATTTGGAGTATGATTTGAGGGGATAGGTGGATTGTCATGTCAAATAAGGGGCTTAAGGTTTTGGTAGTAGGATGTGGGTTGATAGCAAAGCATTGGATTCCATACACCTTAGAGCGGGAAGATTTAACCATAGTAGGTCTAGTGGACATAAATGTTGAAAATGCTTTAGATGCCATGGAAAGGTATAGGTTCAAATGTCCATATTTCAGCGATTTAGATGAAGCTCTGGAAATAACAAAACCAGACCTGGTATATGATTTGACTTATGTTACGGTCCATAGCCAAATAGTTACAAAGGCTTTAAAATTCGGCTGCCATGTCTTTGGGGAAAAGCCTATGACCTTAACGAGGGAAGAAGCCCAAATCATGATAAAGACTGCAGATGAAACAGGGAAAACTTACTCAATGATGCAGAACCGCCGTTATCAAAAGCCTGTGCAGGCACTCAGGGATGTGGTCAGATCAGGTGAGTTGGGTGAAATCTGGATGATTAGCGCAGATATATTTGTACCGGAGGATCTGTGCAGTATTAGAAATACCCTTGAAAAGCCTATGCTCCAGGACAATGCCATTCATTCTTTTGACCAGGCCCGATTTATTACGGGCCAGGATCCCGTGACTGTTTATTGCCACAGTTATAACCCAGCAAACTCCAAGTATAAAGGGGATGCGGCAGGAAGCTGCATATTTGAAATGTCCCGGGGAGCCGTATTTGTATATAATTGTGTCATGGGTGGGGAAGGGCTGTATACATCCTGGGAATCCGATTGGAGAATTATCGGAAATAAAGGATCGGTTGTCTGGGATGGTTTTTCTCAACCTTATGGGGAAGTCAGGCAGGATAACAAGCAGGACAGGGAATTTATAAAGATTCAGCCTAAATCCGATTGGGCCGGCAGAGACCAACATTATGGTTGCCTAGATGAGATGTTTTCTTCACTGTCAGTCGGCAAAAGGTCGGAAACTGATTGTCACGACAACTATAAAAGTATTTCTATGGCTTTTTCCGCAATAGATAGTGCCCGGAAGGGGTGCAGGATTGATGTC
>CAYYHH010000117.1:2315-5996 GCA_964471645.1 uncultured Oscillospiraceae bacterium | reverse complement strand
GCCGAAATCGCAGATGGCGGATTATATCAAAATTGCCTTGCAATTATGATATAATGTCCACGAAATTAAGGATGTGGACATCATACATTCAGTGCCCTGCGAATATTTCGTCGGGTCGGAATGCCGAAATCGCAGATGGCGGATTATATCAAAATTGCCTTGCAATTATGATATAATGTCCACGAAATTAAGGATGTGGACATCATACATTCAGTGCCCTGCGAATATTTCGTCGGGTCGGAATGCCGAAATCGCAGATGGCGGATTATATCAAAATTGCCTTGCAATTATGATATAATTAATTGTTACAGTGAAGTATATAGGGAACCGTGTGCAGATTGGGGTAACATTGAAACGAACAATAATATTAATAACGGTGATAATATCTCTTCTTGCGCTACCATCGGTGTTCGCGGGCTCCGAAGATTCTCTGACTCCGGTATTAACGCAGGAAGAGAAAGATTTCATCGCACGGGATTATGTTCTGAGCGCAGTATCTATTGAAGGAATCGCTCCACACCATTATTTAGACAAAGACGGAAACGTAGCGGGAATAGGAAAGCGTATTCTTGAAGAAATATCCGATATGACCGGGCTTGTATTTGAATACAGGCTATACGGCACTATCGAAGAATACCTGAACAGCGGAGCCGACATAGTGTTTGGAACTGCTCCAAACTATGCGCCGGAGGGCATGATCCTGTCGAAACCATATATGAAAACAGAGACGATTCTCTACATAAACTCATCCATTGATGTGGATCATTTAGAGGGTAAAATATATGCTGCTCTGAGGGGCAGCGATCTTCCCGAAGGAGTCAAAGGGGCAAATACAATATATTTCGATACCAGGGAGGAAAGCCTGGACGCTGTCGAAAAGGGGGTGGCGGACTATGGCTATGGCAACGCTTACTCGGTGGCATTTTATAGCTTGCAGAACGGTTATAAAAATATTGTTACCATCCCCAAGGGTAAAGAGTCAAGGGAATACTGCATAGGTTTTTTGAACGAAGATGAACTGTTGATTTCTATTATAAATAAATCGATTGATGCAATTGACGAGAACCGATTGCAGAACTTGATTTTAGACGTGACATCCCACGTAGATCGAAAGTTGACCCCTTCAATGGTTTTAGAAGCCTATGGCATGGGGATATTCACGGTGTCGTTTTCAGTTATAGCGATATTACTTTTCAACTTGATATCATATCTTAAAATAAATAAGAGGCTCAGAATGCAAAATATCAAATATGAAAGGCTATCACGGATATCCAATGAATATCTTTATGAATATAGCACTGTGACCGGCGATATAAAACTGTCAGAAAAATGCGCTTTGATTTTCGGAGAAAAGGATAATTTGAAACGCGTGGGGTCATTATTAAAGGATACACTGCTGGGCGAGGACTTTACAGAGGGCGAATTGTCAACGATCCGGCTCCCGCTAAAAAATGGGAAAGAGGGGATTTTCAAAACAGTGAATTCTGTAGTCCGTGGCTCTAAAGGTGAACCGGAAATAATAATCGGGAAATTGATCGATGTCAGCAAAGAATCGAAAGAGAGAGAAAAGCTGATTTTGAAATCGCAAATCGATGGGTTGACAGGCCTGTATAATGCCGCCACGTCAAAAGAGTTGATTGAACGGTACATCAGCGGCGAATGCTTCGACGGAACCGACGCCTATATGCTTTTGGATGTAGATAGGTTCAAGACAATCAACGATACGTACGGGCATCTGATGGGCGATAAGATACTGGAACTGACGGGAAAAAGCCTCAGACAGGTTTTTAGAAATACTGATATAATCGGACGAATAGGGGGAGATGAATTTTGTGTATATATAAAGGACATTTCTTCTGTTGAGTGGATCAAAGAAAGGGTGATGCGTTTAGCTCCTTTGATCAACAGGGAAATAGCCGAGATGAGCGTATCAATAAGTGCCGGAATAGTGTTAGTGGATGCCAAGGCATCATTTGAAAAGATTTTTATCAAGGCCGATGAGGCTTTGTATCATTCCAAAAGAAACTGTGGAGATCGTATCACTTTATACGGTGAATGGCGGGAGCGCGAAGAAAGGAATCAAATTGGGATGCAGTCGGGTGTAGACGGCTGAAGTGAAGGATATGCATGCAATAAAACACAAACATAAAATAATCCAGATCACCAAAAGATTTATCGGGAAGTATTCGCTGTACATTTTCTTTCCGTTATCACTGTTCTATATGGAAATCATTGTAAAGATGGCTTGTTTTGAGGACATTCCGCCGGCCGGGTTAATTTACACAGGCCTTTTTTCAGTTTCTATCGGGTTGGGATGTTCATTTTTGTCCGGCCTCTTCACCGCGAAAATCAATAGAATATCTGCGACAGCCTTGTTGGTATTGCTGACCTTGTTCGTTATGTCTCAAATCGTATATTTTCAGGTGTTTCAAACTTTCGGCACGCTGTACTCACTTTTCGTGGGTACAGATGCGGTAACGAAATTCTGGGCTGCTACGTTGGCCGGTGTAAAGGCCGCTAACCTTTATTTAGCACTGCTCCTGCTGCCGCTGTCAGTTTTTATTTTAGCGGCGGGACGGTTGATACCTGATAGCAAACAGTCAAAGGACACGTTGATAAGCCTGGGTTTTGGTGCGATCATCAGTTACCTCATCGCTTTTATTCTGATTTTGAACAACAATTCAGGTATTATGCCGGTGAGCTATCTTTATCGCCATGCCTTTGTTCCAAACCTTTCGGTTTCAAATTTTGGCGTGATAACGACTTTGCGCCTAGACGCCAAATATCTGCTGTTAGGGCGGCTCGACTACGGAGGTGAGGACATGAACACACCCGATGAAGAAGAAACGACGGATGAACCCGAGGAACCTCCTGAAGTCGACTATGGTTATAATGTAACGGAAATCGACTTTGATGCACTTATAGAAGGCGAAAAAAATAGCACGATAAAGGATATGCACCAATATTTCAGCAAGATCATACCTACCAGACAAAATGAATACACCGGGTTGTTTGAGGGTAAAAATTTGGTATGGTTCGTGGCGGAAGCTTTTTCTACCCTGGCTTTGAACGAAACAACAACACCCACGTTGAACAGACTTGCAAATGAAGGATTTGTATTCAACAATTTTTATAATCCTATCTGGAGTGTTTCTACAAGTGACGGGGAATACGTTACCTTGACCGGGCTGTTGCCTAAGTCAGGAATCTGGAGTTTTAGGAGATCTGCGCAAAACTCTATGCCCTATGGTTTTGGAAATATGCTGAAACCTCTGGGTTATACGTGCAGGGCTTACCATAATCATTATTATAGTTACTACAATCGTCATGAATCACATCCGAACCTCGGCTACGAATACAAGGGATTGGGCAACGGGCTCAAAGTTACCGAAATATGGCCGGAATCGGACTTGGAAATGATGCAGGTAACAGTGCCGGGTGATATACAAAACACGCCCTTTCATAATTATTATATGACGGTAAGCGGGCATTTGAATTATACTTTTTTAGGAAACAGCATGGCTAAAAGGCATAAAAACAAGGTAGACGATCTACCGTATTCGGAGGCGGGCAAGGCCTATCTTGCGTGCAACATCGAACTGGAGCTGGCACTGTCCTATCTTATAGAACAATTGACCATTGCGGGGGAACTGGAGAATACCGTAATAGTCCTGTCGGGAG
>CAYYHH010000117.1:0-2305 GCA_964471645.1 uncultured Oscillospiraceae bacterium | reverse complement strand
GACCATTATCCCTATGGGCTTACCGATGAACAGATGGATGAGCTTGCCGGATATCAGCTGGAGAGGAACTTTGAAAAGTTCAAGAGCACACTTATAATCTGGAGCGGCAGCATGAAAGAGCCGGTGCAGGTCGATAAGGTCTGCTCAAGCCTGGATGTTATGCCGACGGTTGCAAATCTTTTGGGACTATCGTATGATTCCCGGTTTCTTGCAGGCCAGGATATCTTTTCCGATTCTCCCGGTCTTGTGGAATTCAATGATAGGAGCTGGATAACGGATCTGGGCAGATACAATGCGACGGAAAACACATTTATCCCAAATCCCGGCGTTGTGGTAGGAGATGAATATGCCCGGAACACATTAAAACGCGTAAACAATGCCTTTGAGTATTCAGCGAAGATATTGGAATACGATTATTTTAAAAAGGTGCTGAGATAGGCAGTTAATCTTCACACCCCCATCTGATCAGAGCGCATGATTGGAATATCAACCAAATCCCTGATCCTGAAGAGGGTGTTAACGGTAATGCAGTTACTGTAATATTTTATTTGGATACTTTGTTCATTGAATTTTCTGAATATAGATGTTATAATTCTTTTACCATCAGGGTCGGGTGTCTGCCGACAGGCCTTGTCTGTACTTTTCGTTGTTGCATATATGGCACCATAATATTTTTATTAGATGCTGCTGCTGATATTGATACTGATACAGATTCCTTATACTTAATAGTCTAGGGCGGATTGTTTGAGCCCATGATCGGAGGAATACCATGGGAGCACTGAAGAAAAGCGAATATAAGTTTGCGGTTTTGGGAGCAGGGCATGGAGGGACTGCCATGGCGGGGCACCTTTCATTGACCGGCGTTGATGTCAGCCTGTACAACCGTGGTGAAGACAGGATCAGAGCGATCAAAGAAGGGGGAGGTATAGAGCTCCTCTCGGAAAACGACAATATTCCACGGGGGTTTGCCTCGCTGAAAATCGTGACGTCCGATATAAGTGAGGCTATTTACGGAAGGGATATTATAATGGTGGTGCTTCCGGCCACCGGGCACAGATATATTGCCGAACATCTGGCGCCTCATCTGGAAGATGATCAGATTATCGTGCTGAACCCCGGCCGGACGGGAGGAGCCTTTGAGGTGCTGAACATATTAAAGGAAAAGGAATGTAAGGCCGATGTTGTCGTATGTGAAGCCCAGACCCTGCTATATGCAAGCCGTTCGGTAAATCCCGCCCAGACAAAGATTTTCCGCATTAAGAACAGCGTCCCCGTAGCGGCTATACCGGCCCACAGAACTCCGGAGGTCGTAAAGATACTGCGGACCGCATTGCCCCAATTCATACCCGGGGACAATGTGATGAAAACCAGCCTCGACAATATAGGATCGATTTTTCATCCCGCCGTTACCGTGCTTAATGCAGGCAGGATAGAAAGCACCAATGGCGACTTTGAATATTATACGGACGGTATAACCGCATCGGTTTCACTGATATTGGAACAGATGGACAGGGAAAGGGTTTGCGTGGCCGAGGCACTGGGCTTCAGGGCAATGACGGCCAGAGAATGGCTGTACATCGCTTATGATTCTGCAGGGCGGACACTTTTCGATGCCATGAGAAATAACAGGGGATATGACGGAATAATGGCGCCGAAGACAATAATGCACAGGTACATAATGGAAGATGTACCCATGAGCCTGGTCCCCATAGCATCACTTGGCAGATTTTGCGATGTGGCTACCCCCGCCATAGATTCCATCATTCTGCTGGGATCTATTCTGCATGAAAAAGATTATTGGGAATGCGGTCGTACGGTGGAAAAAATGGGTCTCAAAGGAATGACCCTCAGAGAGCTCAGGGGCTTTATTAACGAGGGGAAAAGGTATGATTAAACGAGGAGTGATATTATGAAAGGCAAAATTATCGCAGGAGCTTTAGGAAGCTGCGTACATGTAGCCGGGATTGTGGGGTTTCTTAAATTGGCCGAGGAATCGGGTTATGAAACACGGTTCCTTGGAGCGGCCGTGCCGGTTGATGCTTTCATTGATGAGATTCGAAAGTTTCAACCCGATATCGTCGGCTTGAGCTATAGGCTGACGCCGGAAGCGGGAGGCAGGCTGCTGAACGATTTTAAGATAAAGGCCGGGGATGAGATATTGGATAAATGCCGCTTTGTTTTCGGGGGGACGCCTCCGGTATGCAAAGTGGCTGAAGAATCGGGAATTTTTGAGCGTTGCTTCATAGGCCTAGAGAATACGGCAAACGTAATGGGTTTTCTGGGGTGCGGTGATGAGGATTGTACC
>CAYYHH010000116.1:0-6000 GCA_964471645.1 uncultured Oscillospiraceae bacterium | reverse complement strand
CGGTCACCGCCCCCGCTTCACCCATCAATCTTACTTCGTCCGCCGATTTAATAATAATCATTTTGTATCCAATGCGGCAAGGACTGCTTCCAAGGTAGCTTGCGGTGTGTTAGAAGCATCTACCGGCATAAGAATGCCTTTGTCGCGGTAATACGCAATCAGGGGCTCGGATTGTGAATGGAAAACGGCAAAGCGCCTTTTGACCGTTTCCTCAGTATCGTCGTCCCTTTGGTATATCTCTCCGCCGCAAACATCGCATTCCCCATCAACCTTTGGCGGCATGCTGACTGTATGATATATTTTTCCGCAGGATTTGCATACCCGGCGGCCGATCATCCTGTCCATCAGCAATTCTTCATCCGCCACTAATTCAATTACTTTGTCCAAAGTAATCTCTGTTTCCTTCAGATAGGAATCCAGTTCCTCGGCCTGAACGACTGTGCGCGGGAATCCATCCAGCAAAAACCCATTTTTGCAATCTTCCTCAATAATCCGATTCTCTACTATTTTGATAACTATCTCATCGGAAACAAGCTCGCCTCTGTCCATGAATTCTTTTGCCAACAATCCCAAAGGAGTACCGTCTTTTATGTTACGGCGCAGTATCGATCCTGTAGAGATATGTGGAGCACTGAATTTGGCGGACAGCTTATCAGCCAATGTTCCTTTACCCGCTCCCGGCGGTCCCAACAGTACCAGCCTAAACAATTTCATCCTTCTTTCTATTTCAGGAAGCCCTGATAATTGCGCATCACCATTTGTGTCTCCAATTGTTTCATGGTGTCGAGGGCTACACCGACCGCTATGAGCAGTGAGGTCCCGCCGAAGCCTATCTTCAGAGCAGTGAATTCCTGAATCAGAGTCGGCATTGTCGCCACCAGGGCCAGGAAGACAGCTCCCGCAAAGGTGATTCTTGTCATTACCTTATTCAAATATTCAACAGTGGATCTGCCGGGACGAATTCCGGGTATGAATCCACCGTTAGCCTTCATATTATTCGCCACTTCCAACGGGTTGAAAGTAACCGAAGTATAGAAGTAGGTGAAGAATATGATCAACAATATATTAAATATCGCATATACCCACACTCCCGGATTTCCCGCAGGCGAAAGCCATTTAGTGACAAATTCGCTGAAGCCGGTTCCCGGGAAGAAATAAGTAATTGTCAACGGAAACTGCAGCATGGAAAGTGAGAAGATGACGGGAATAACACCGGCCTGATTGACCTTCATCGGTATGTGCGTGCTCTGGCCCCCGTACATTTTTCTGCCCACGACCCGCTTTGCATATTGCACCGGGATCTTTCTCTGGCCCTGCTGGACCAGGACTATTCCCACAACCACCAGCAAAGCAAATAACAAGAAGAGGATTATGGATAAAAGTCCAACTTCACCTGCCTTGTATGAAAGATATGTGGAGTGCACGGCCCTTGGCATTCTGGCAATTATTCCGCTGAAAATTATCATCGAAATGCCGTTCCCTATGCCGTTCTCATTGATCTGTTCGCCCAGCCACATCAGGAAAGCAGTACCTGCCGAAAGCACCAACACTATAACAGCCACATTGAAAAAACTCTTATCGGGCACTGCCTGCCTGAACAGTCCTACCGTCATCCCAATGGCTTGAACAAAGGCAAGTACCACCGTAAGATAACGGGTGTACTGCGCAACCTTTTTCCTGCCCTCCGTCCCCTCTTTTGCCAGAGCCTCCAGCTGAGGTATGGCAATAGTGAGGAGTTGGAATATGATGGATGCGGTGATATAGGGAGTAATGCTCAGAGCAAAGATAGTGAAGTTGCTGAAAGCTCCTCCCGAAAACAGATCAAACAGACTCAACAATCCTAAATCCCCTGAAAAAACATCCTTGAGTATTGCTCTGTCGATTCCGGGAACAGGAATGTTCGATCCCAGCCTGTATACAAGCAGCATCAGAAGCGTAAATGTTATCTTCTTTCTGATGTCGGCTATTTTCCAGGCACGGGCAACTGTCCGAAGCATTTCCATATTAAATCACCTGAGCCTTTCCTCCGGCTGACTCAATCTTCTCAATGGCAGATTTACTGAATTTATGAGCCTTTACGGTAATTTTCTTTTCTAATGTTCCTTCGCCTAAAATTTTGACTCCGTCTACTACCTTCTTCGTAAGGCCTGCTTCCATAAGAAGGTCAGGGGTTACTTCCGTGCCGTCTTCAAAAGCATTCAGTGCTTCAATGTTTACTATTTCCCATTCTTTCTTCCAAATGTTGGTGAATCCTCTCTTGGGGATCCTTCTATACAACGGCATCTGGCCGCCTTCAAAACCCAGGCGGGTACCGCCGCCGCTTCTGGAGTTTTGACCGTTCATGCCTCTGCCCGCAGTTTTTCCCTGGCCCGAACCTGTTCCTCTGCCCTTCCTCTTGGAGTTTTTGGTGGCTCCTTCCGGGGCTCTCAGTTCGTGTATTTTCATGTACGTCACCTCCTCTTACAGTTCTTCGACCTTGACAAGGTGTCTTACCTTGTCAACGGCTCCGCCGGTCTGCGGAGTATCGGGACGCAGAACTGAATGCTGCAGTTTCTTAAGTCCCAATGCTTCAAGTACTTTTCTCTGGTATTCGGAAGCACCTATAGGGCTTTTAACCAAAGTGATCTTAACTTGCTTTTCAGCCATTTTCGCCCTCCTTATCCCAGAACTTCCTGTTTTGTTTTACCTCTGAGCTTGCCGACGCTTTCAGCAGTCTTCAGCATCTTGAGGCCTTCGATAGTGGCAGCCGCCATATTGCCCGTATTGTTGCTGCCTATGGATTTTGCTCTCACATCTTTTACACCTGCAAGCTCGAGCACTGTACGGACAGAGCTCCCTGCGATAACTCCGGTACCCGGTGCCGCAGGCATTATCAATACCCGTCCCGCTCCGAATACTCCCAAGCTTCTGTGAGGTATGGTAGTTCCTCTGGTGGGAACAAAAATCAATCTTTTTTTAGCATCTTCTATAGCTTTTCTTACTGCCTCGGGAATTTCCTGTGCCTTCCCAAGACCTACGCCTACGTGTCCGTTTTTATCACCGACGACGACTGTGACGCTGAACCGGAAGTTCTTTCCGCCCTTTACAACCTTGGTTACACGGCGGATATTCACGATGGATTCCGCAAGATCAAGCTTGGATGCATCAATGGTATTCTGTCGCATTCTCTTCCTCCTCCTGTTAGAATTTAAGACCGGCGGAACGCGCACCGTCAGCCAGCTCTTTTACTCTTCCGTGATATAAGAATCCGCCTCTGTCAAAGCAAACTGTATCAATGCCTTTTTCAAGCGCTTTCTTTCCCAATGCTTCACCGACCGCCTTGGCCGCATCTTTATTTCCGCCGTTTGCGAACTGATCTTTGATCTCCTTATCCAAGGTGGATGCCGAAACAAGCGTATTGCCATTGACATCGTCTATCACCTGGGCGTAAATATTCGCCAGGCTTCTGTAAACGCATAATCTGGGTTTGTCAGGAGTCCCGAAAACGTCTCGTCTGACCCTTGCATGTCTTTGCATGCGCTTATCATTCCTGCTGTTATTTTTAGCCATTTTCTTCACTCCTTTCTACTTCTTCTTAGCGCCGGTCTTGCCTTCCTTGCGAAGGACGTTTTCACCGACATAGCGGAAGCCTTTGCCCTTGTAGGGCTCTACCGGCCTCTTGGCTCTGATATTAGCGGCATAGTTTCCGACCAGGGCTTTGTCTATGCCTTTTACAACTACTTCGTTCCCTGCGACTTCCGTCTGTATCCCTTCGGGATCTTCCAAGTCCACAGGATGGGAATATCCCAACTGAAGAGCTAAAATATTTCCTTTTTTCTCAGCCTTGAAGCCAACGCCTCCCAGCTGAAGTCTTTTCTCGAATCCCGCGGTAACGCCTGTTACCATATTGTTTATCAGAGATCTGTAGAGTCCGTGAGCTTCTCTTGCTTCTTTATCATCTCCATCGGTAACGATAGTCAGAACACCGTTTTCGATTTCAACTTTCAATCTATTGCTGATCTGCTCCTGCAATTCACCTTTTGGTCCCTTTACGGTGACCAGGTTATTGTCGTTGATTTTAACCTCAACGCCGGCAGGAAGCGATACAGGCAGTTTTCCTATTCTCGACATTGTCTTTCCTCCCTACCAAACATAACAGATTACTTCGCCGCCAACGCCCAGGTTTCTTGCCTCTTTGTCGCTGAGGATCCCACTTGACGTGGAGATTATGGCAATGCCAAGCCCTCCTAATACTCTGGGTACCTCGTCGCTTTTAGCATAGACCTTCAAGCCGGGTTTGGAGATCTTCTTCAATCCGCTGATTACTTTCTGCTTGTCGGCTCCGTATTTCATCTGCACTCTCATGATGCCTTGTTTGCCGTCATCTATGATATTGAATCCTTTGATATAACCTTCTTTAACTAGGATTTCCGCAATGGATTTCTTCATCTTCGATGCGGGTATATCAACGGTTGCATGTCCTACAGTGTTGGCATTTCTGATTCTGGTAAGCATATCTGCTACAGGATCTGTCATAGTCATGTTACTGTACCTCCTTCCTTTGGTATTACCAGCTGGCCTTTTTGACGCCGGGTATTTCACCCTTATAAGCTAATTCTCTAAAGCAGATACGACATATGCCGTATTTCCTCAGGTAGGCATGGGGGCGACCGCAGAGCTTGCATCTGGTGTAAGCCCTTGTTGCATACTTGGGTTTTCTCTGCTGTTTAATTTTGAGAGATGTTTTTGCCACTTCCTTACCTCCTTGTTATTTTGTAAACGGCATTCCCAAAAGCTCCAACAGAGCCTGGGCTTCTTCATCAGTTTTAGCCGTTGTTGTTAGCACTATATTCATTCCTTTTATCATATCTACCTGATCGTAGACGATCTCGGGGAAAATCAGCTGCTCTTTAACTCCCATGGAGTAGTTTCCTCTGCCGTCAAAGGAATTTCTGCTGACCCCTTTAAAGTCCCTTACTCTGGGCAGAGCAATGTTGAACAGCTTATCGGCAAATTCATACATATTGTCTCCCCTGAGGGTAACCTTCGCACCTACGCTCATGCCTTCTCTGAGTTTGAAGTTGGCTATAGATTTTCTTGCTTTGGTAACTACAGGTCTTTGTCCGGTGATGAGAGCTATTTCCTGAACTGCAGTTTCCATGATTTTAGCGTTATCCTTAGCTTCGCCGAGACCCATGTTGACAGTGATCTTTTCAAGCTTAGGCACTTCCATGACGTTCTTGTACTTGAACTTTTCCATCATGGCGTTGAATACTTCGGTTTTGTAATATTCTTTAAGTCTTGCTGCCAAGATCTTTCCCTCCTTTCACTAATCCAATGTTTGACCTGTTGTTTTGGATACTCTTTTCTTGACTCCGTCTTCGATCGTATATCCGATCCGCGTGGGAGCTTTGGCCTTGTTGTCCCAGTACATCACATTTGAAATGTGTATAGGGCCTTCCTGGTGTTTTATTTCAGCCGCTGCTTTCCTCGTCTGCTTCTGGTGCTTCGTCTGGATATTTATGCCTTCGACGATCACTCTGTCGGTCTTGGGGTAGGCTTTCAAAACCTTACCTTTTTTTCCTTTGTCCTTGCCGGCAATTACCAGCACCATATCATCTTTTTTGATCTGCATCCTCTACACCCCCTATAGTACTTCCGGCGCGAGGGACACGATCTTCATGAAGCTCTTGTCTCTCAACTCTCTTGCTACGGGTCCGAAAATACGGGTTCCCACCGGGTTTTTATCTTCCTTTATAATTACGGCGGCATTTTGATCGAATTTTACATAGCTGCCGTCAACGCGTCTGGCACCTGTTTTCGTCCTAACGACCACTGCCCTGACTACGTCGCCTTTTTTGACGACCCCCCCGGGTGTTGCTTCTTTAACAGCACATACGATGATATCTCCTATGCCCGCGTATTTACGACGTGTGCCGCCCAAAACACGGATGCATAATAGTTCTTTTGCGCCGGAATTGTCAGCAACCTTTAATCTTGTTTCTACCTGAATCATGATAG
>CAYYHH010000115.1:0-6003 GCA_964471645.1 uncultured Oscillospiraceae bacterium | reverse complement strand
TGAGTATTTTTTTTCCGGAACCTGATACGGTGAATCCTTCATAGAAAAGGGCCTTGTGCAGATCAAGTTTATCCAGAATTTTCATGATCGAGCCCAATTGGACAAGATCATCCCGATTGTGCAGCAATATTTTGTCACGAATATCAACAGAACGACTTTTCAGGTAATTTTCATATAGGGTAATACTCTCGCCACCTGATATTTCATCTGTCCGCGAAGACGACAGGCCCAAAAATGTTTCGATGCTCTTCTGTTTCAAATTGGGCAGTATTTCTCTCATCCTGGAATGGCGGTGCAAAATCCGATACAGGTCGAAAGATTGAACCGAGTCGAGATCGATATCCAATCCGTGTTTACGCATCCTATATTTTAAAAAAGGCAGATCAAAACCTGCACCGTTATAGGTAATAAGGACATCACCTTCAGAAAGTCGGGCCGCATATGCTTTCAGAAGTTCTTTTTCACGGCCTCTGCTATCGGCAAAGTATTGTATCAACTGCCCTTTATCTATTTGTTCGCCTTGTTCGCTTTCATTTTTTATAGTTATGGTTTTCATCAGGCCCCCTAAAATCACCTCCGCGGAGTTTGGGTAAAGGCCTGTCGTTTCAATATCCATAATAATTGTCGAAAGTGCACCGAAATACTCTTGATAGACTTTTGATTTGTATTGATTTATGTCAGCTGTGCTTATTATTGTTTCCATGAATTGCCGTCCTAACAAAACAAACTGCATCGGCAGTTTGTTTTGCTCAAAAGGGGTATTGGGATTAGAGACTATCGTAGTTATCAGGGGAATAACTACAGCTTCATTATAGCAAGAGGGGCAGAAAATGCAAGTATCCGACTAAAATATGCATCATATTTTGCCCGGTAAAATCGAAGCAGGTAGAAACGGCTCGATTTTCAAAGATAAATAATTGAAAGAAACGGAGAATTTCTCGGGTATTCGACATTAACTTTACAGTAAAATAACAAAGACCCATTAAACACAATTGTATTTTCAGAGCAGGTATCGATCGAAGGAGGAATTAAAAATGGAAGTATTAAAAGTATCAGCAAGATCAAATCCCAACTCGGTAGCAGGGGCTTTAGCAGGAGTGGTAAGGGAAAGGGGAGGAGCCGAGATCCAGGCAATCGGGGCGGGAGCGCTGAATCAGGCAGTGAAAGCGGTTGCCATCGCCAGAGGTTTTGTGGCACCGGGAGGATTGGATCTGGTGTGTGTTCCGGCTTTTACGGATATACTGATAGAAGGAGAGGAGAGGACAGCAATCAAGCTGATAATCGAACCAAGATAGGAATTAATGATCATACAGATGTAAATAATTAAACGGTTAAATCAATTCGGTAAAATATGCCAGATGGTTTATACATAATAAGATCCCCCGGTAGCTTATCGGGGGTGTTATTATTTTGCAGGTAACGCAGAAAAATGATATGATATCAGCATGTAAGCATCTTTTGCAGACTGATGTCGGAGGTTTGTTTTTGGACATATTGATATTGATCGCCCGCACGGTCGGTTCTATAATATTGGGCCTGGCCGCCGGATGGGGAACTGTATACGTTTTTAATAGGGTGCCGGCAAAATGGCTTTGCGATTATGACGAAAAACCGGATGAAAAATTGCACGGTGAAAGGATCGGAAGATATCCATGGGGCTGGGCTTTTTCACTTCTGTTTATTGGTTTTGTCTTCTTCATGTGGGATAAAGGGATCATATACCAAATCGCAGGGATATTTGCCCTATGGATGTTGCTTCTCATCGCTCTGGCAGATATAAAATATATGATAATTCCGGATCAGTTCGTCTTTGCCGTTGCGGTCACTGCAATCGGCTTTGTGCCATTTCAACCTTATTTGCTGTCCCCGCTTTTTGGAGCATTGATAGGCGGAGGCTGTTTCCTTATAATCGGCATCGCAGCTAAGCTGGTTATGAAAAAAGAGGCAATGGGTTTCGGGGATATAAAACTTATGGCGGCTGTCGGGCTCATGGCCGGAACTAAAGGGGCCGTTATAATCTTTATTTTAACTATATTTCTCAGCGGAATCGTAATGGGGACAGGTCTGCTTACAGGAAGAATAAAAAGAGGGGACGAGAAGCCCCTGGGACCTTATATTGCGGCGGCTTCGTCAATGTTCATATTGCTTCCCCAATGGCTTTTATTCGTAGCGGATCTGTATCTCGGGAGGTAGGTTTTGACGGCGTAATTGTTATAATGCTTGCAAGGTCAATGCTACCTGTGATAAAATAGCATACAAAACGTTTGAATAATAATGCATTATTAAAATGTAGTGCGTATAATTATGCATCGCAACAGGGGAGGTCAGACTATGAAAGATAAAAAAGAATACTGGGAAGTGACTCAAGAAATAATTGAGCTTACAGATATGTGCAGTGAAAAAGGCAAAATCGATCCGGAACTATACACTAAATATGATGTAAAGCGGGGGCTTCGTGACATCAATGGTAAGGGTGTATTGACAGGGCTCACAGAGATTTCTGATATTCAATCTTTTGCCAGGCAGGGGGATGAGATGGTCCCGATTGACGGCAAACTTTTTTTCAGAGGAATAGATGTTGAACAAATCGTTTCGGCAACTATGAAGGAGAACCGATATGGATTTGAAGAAGTAACTTATTTGCTCCTGTTCGGAGAACTTCCTACAAAAGAACAACTCGGCGATTTTTCGGGCCTTCTGGCTGCTTACAGAACACTGCCTACTAATTTTGTAAGGGATGTAATCATGAAAGCGCCTACCAGCGACATGATGAATTCGCTGTTAAGGAGCGTTCTAACTCTTTTTGCATATGACAATAATGCAAACGATATATCATTGCCTAACGTCATGAGGCAGTGCCTTCAGCTGATCGCCAATTTTCCCGTGCTCGCTGTCTATGGTTTTCAGGCCTACAATCACTATATAAAAGGTAACAGCCTGGTGATCCATACACCGAAGCCGGAGCTGTCTACTGCCGAAAATATTCTGCATATGCTCAGACCCGACAGCAAATATACTGAAATCGAGGCGCACATTTTGGATGTTGCTTTGATTTTGCACGCGGAGCATGGCGGGGGCAACAACTCCACTTTCACAACTCATGTGGTGACCTCAAGCGGATCCGATACGTATTCCACCATAGCCGCAGCGTTGGGGTCTTTGAAAGGACCCAAGCATGGCGGTGCCAATATCAAGGTTATACAGATGTTCGAGGCAATGAAGGAGGAACTGAAAGACTGGAAAGATGAAGACGAAATAAGGAATTATTTGGTTGCGCTGCTTAATAAGGAGGCCTTTGACAAGGCGGGCCTGATATACGGTATGGGCCACGCTGTATATTCATTGTCGGATCCGAGAGCGAATATTCTCAAATCCTATGTAAAAGAACTATCTGAAGAAAAGGGTATGGAGGAAGAATTCCAGCTGTATTCCCTTGTTGAAAGACTTGCCCCCGAGGTAATTGCTGAAGAACGGAAGATCTATAAAGGCGTAAGCGCCAATGTGGACTTTTACAGCGGTTTGGTCTATCATATGTTAGGGTTGCCGCTTCAGCTGTTTACACCAATCTTTGCCATTGCCCGTATTTCCGGGTGGAGTGCGCACAGAATAGAGGAATTGGTCAATGCGGGCAAAATTATACGTCCCGCATATGTAAGTGTTGCAAAGAGAAGGGAATATGTTTCGCTTGGGGAAAGAAATAAAAAAGATAAATAGAAAGGATGGGTGAGATGTCGGATCAAATCAGATTGATAGCCGCCAGGCTGAAAGCCTTGAGGGAGATTTCCGGCTTGTCTCCTGAAAGCATGGCCAAGGAGACGGGGATAAGCCGCGAACTGTACATAGAGTATGAAGGCGGCGAAATAGATATTCCGGTAGGCTTTCTTTATGAGGTTGCCAAAAAATTCAGGGTTGAGCTGACTGCCATACTTACGGGAGATGATCCGAGACTCCACAGTTTTTCTATCGTCAGGGACGGATCCGGTATAGAGGTAGACAGGAAGCAACAATATCACTATGAAAGCCTTGCATACAATTTTATCAATAAAAAAGGCGAACCTTTTCTTGTGACCGTGAACCCGGAAACTAAGAATGAAAAGCCTGTCCTTAGCTCGCATCCGGGTCAGGAATTCAACTACATGATAGAGGGCAGATTGCTATTGTTCATCGATGGTCATGAAATTATATTGAATCAGGGAGATTCGTTGTATTTCGATTCCAATCTCAGCCATGGTATGGTGGCATTAGACGATAAACCCGCCAAGATTCTGGCTATTATCATGCAATAAACTACGAAAGAGGAAGAGAATATGGAGCTGTTGAGCCGGTTTTTAAAAAGAACGGAATTTCAATCCTATGAGGATTACTATGCAAACTATGAAATCATCGTTCCCGATGGTTTCAATTTTGCCTATGATATAGCGGACGTTATTGCCGGTGAAGACCCGGATAAAATTGCCATGGTCTGGTGCAACGATAAAGGCGAAGAATCGAACTTTACCTTTAGAGAAGTGATGGAAAGAAGCAACAAGGCCGCCAATTTTTTTACCGATCTCGGAATAAAAAAGGGCGATGCAGTAATGCTTGTTTTGAAACGTCATTACGAATTCTGGTTTTGTCTGCTTGGATTGCACAAAATAGGCGCAATAGCGATTCCGGCCACCCATCTGCTGACAAAAAAAGATATAGTATACAGGAATAATGCGGCAGACATTAAAATGATAGTAACTGTGGCTGATGAGGAAGTCATGGATCATGTGGATTCTGCCGGAAGCGAGTCTCCTTCGTTAATACATAAAGCCGTTGTCGGAGGCAACAGAAAAGGGTGGATCGATTATCAGGCATTGATGACAAGTGCATCCGTTGAATTCCAAAGACCCGAGGGAAATGCTGCCACATCGAACGGCGATATCAGCCTTCTATATTTTACTTCCGGGACGACCGGAATGCCCAAAATGGTGCAACATGATTTCACTTATCCACTGGGTCATATAAATACCGCAAAATACTGGCACAATGCCACACCTGACGGATTGCATTTTACAGTTGCAGATACAGGCTGGGCCAAGGCGGTATGGGGCAAAATATATGGACAATGGATATGCGGCAGCGCGGTGTTCATATATGATTATGACAAGTTTGTTCCATCGGACTTGCTAAAAGTGATTTCAAAACACAAAGTCACAACATTTTGTGCACCGCCGACAATTTATCGCTTTTTTATAAAAGAGGATTTGACGAAGTACGATCTTTCCGGACTCAGGGACTGCTCAATCGCGGGTGAGCCCTTAAATCCGGAGGTTTACTATCAATTCCTGAAGGCCACAGGCCTCAAACTTCGGGAGATCTACGGGCAGACAGAAATGACCGTGACCATCGGCAACTTCGTCGGTATGGAGCTGAAACCCGGATCCATGGGAAAACCGGCGCCGAGTTATGACATCAACCTTTACAGGGAAGACGGGTCCGTATGCGATGCGGGAGAAGAAGGGCAGATCGGTGTAAGTACAGGGAAGCAAAAGCCGGTGGGCATGTTTGCCGGCTACTATCGTGATTCTGAACTTACCCGGAAGGTATGGCATGATGATATCTACTTTACCGGTGATATGGCGTGGAAGGATGAGGATGACTACTACTGGTTTGTGGGCCGCTCCGACGATGTCATCAAGAGTTCCGGTTACCGCATCGGGCCTTTTGAAGTCGAAAGCGCACTGTTGGAACATCCCGCAGTATTGGAATGCGCAATTACCGCCGTGCCGGATCCCGAGCGGGGTCAGGTGGTCAAAGCGACGGTAATCCTGGTCAAAGGGTATTCTCCGGGCGAGGAACTAAAAAAAGAACTTCAGGAACACGTAAAAAGTGTTACGGCCCCTTACAAATATCCCCGTATCATAGAATTTTCAACAGAATTGCCCAAGACAATAAGCGGAAAAATCAGGCGGGTGGAGATAAGAGAAAGAGACAAAAAATAAGAAAGAAGGCATTGATCGAACCATGAGCAGAGCA
>CAYYHH010000114.1:3792-6010 GCA_964471645.1 uncultured Oscillospiraceae bacterium | reverse complement strand
ATCTTGCCACGGTTTGTTGTAAAAACGGTTTGCCAACAATGCCATAGCCCTTCGGATATCTGTAACGATAATGGATGCAGTATCCTCTGATTTCCGATCGTATTCTTTTTCACTTATATAGCAAAAAGCCCCTTTTTCAACAGCTTCCGACAGATACTCCGGCAAAAAATGGGCTCCTTTACATATGAATATTCCGTTGTGCTTCATGTCTTTTGAGTCATAGGAAATATGATCTACCTTTTTTGACAAAGCATCCTCATCGGCCCGGATGAATCTGATCAATTGATTATCATCAAGCAGTTCAACATATTCTCTCAATGTGTATTTTTCTTCTGTCATGGCATACCCCTTACCTATTGATAAGTTTCAGCTTTTTACCGCAAAGAACGATGGACTTTGCAGCCAATACTTCCATTGCATCTATATAATAGCTGGGCAGCCTGTACATTTCCTTCATGCAGGAAAGTTCCGTGCAACCCATTATGGCGGCCTCGCAGCCGGAAGCCGCCAATTCTCCTTCAATTTTTATGAAATCGTTATAGTCAATAGGATTTCCGCCTTTTACGCCATCGTATATGATTTTCATTACCAGCTCCTGACCCGCCTTTGAAGGAATTATTGGTTCAATTCCCGATTCTGTACAGGCTTTTTGATACAGCCCGCTGGCGATCGTACCGTCTGTTGCAAGTATCCCCACTTTTTTGATTCCGATCCTTTCACGCATCACCCAACTTACTGTTTCCCGGATCATGTGAATAATCGGGATTCCTATGTTGCTCTGCAACCTGTCCAGCACCATATGGGATGTGTTGCACGGAATGGCGATGGCGGCAACACCGTCATCCTCCAATTTTTTGGCATCTCGTAAAAGTTCATTATATAGCAGTTCGATTTGCCCGCTCTTGATGGCCTCCGTCCTGTCCGGCATGGAAGCGTGGTTAAGTATGATCATATCCAGATGATCCTGATCGCTGTCGGCATCTGTCATATCGATCAGCATTCTGTAAAACAATTGTGTGGCCAGGGGGCCCATACCGCCTACGATCCCCAGCACCTTTCCGTCTATCCACATAGGTTTGAACCTCATGATTCATTACATATATTTTTTATATTTATAATAGTGGGCGAACTGAGTTTTTAAAAAGGTCAACATCCTTTTAAAACCTGTGTCTGCTGAGTATTTGAGCGGATTCACTGCTTTGCCCTCATTTATCAGCAGCCGCATTTTCTGCCTGTATTCAGGAGGTTCTATATATTTGAAGGCTACCCCCTTAGGGACTACCATCCAAAGCAATTCATTATCGGCGCTTTTAAAATCTATCGGATGATTGTAGATAAAGTCTTCAACAACATACTGCGCCAGGTTGGATCCCGTTGCCGTAACATAATAGTTACTTCTTCCCTGCCTTGTATTTATTTCAAAGACCTTATACTTACCGTCTCTTTGATCGAATTTAATATCGAAATTGGAGAATCCGACATAGTTGATTTCTTTCAGGAGATTGTAGAACTTCTTTTCCAGCTCCTTATTCTGCTCGGTAATTATCACCGCGTGGTTGCCGATACCATGGGGGGTATGCTCTTCTAAAAGCACATGGCCCAGACACATCAGCTTAACATCTCCCCTCTGGTCGGAGTAATTCGTCAAAACCCTCATATATGTATCGTCGCCGGGAATGTAGTCCTGTATGATAACACTGTCGCTGTAACCGGACCTGTATATTGAATCCAATGTACTTTCAAGCTCAGCCCTGCCGGGGACTTTGAATACTTTTTTTTGCCCGGCGAAAGGATGTTGCCAATACTCGATGCCGTTGGAAGGTTTGATTATATACGGTCCGTCAAATCCCGGTTCAAAATCGTGCCCCATATCTTCACGATGGACGAAAGTTGCCGGATAATCGATACCCGATTTCTCGCATACGGCATAAAACTTTTCTTTGTTGATCAGCTCATTCATCAGGCCGATAGAAATATAAGGGACGACCACGTTTGCGGGGAAATTGTCCTTATTGGCGCTGATAAGCTGTACATAGCTGTCGCCGCATCCCAACAGCAATATTTTTTCCTCGTTATGATTCCCGGCAAATTCAGTAACTATTTTCAAAAATTCGTCCCGGACATCTGCTTTGCTGTTTGCGGTATATTGCATGATCTTGCTTCCCTTGCACGGCCATGCGGGATATTTGCCATATACATGGGGCCTTATCCCGTATAT
>CAYYHH010000114.1:0-3774 GCA_964471645.1 uncultured Oscillospiraceae bacterium | reverse complement strand
AAGGCCCTGGCCATACTGTACACATTGATATCTCCCGCAAAAAGCAAGGGAACAAAACCTTTTGATTCTTCTGGATTTATTTTGGTCCGGCTCATTTTTTGATCTCCAGCCTCACATATCTTGTCCCTGTCAAAAAGACCATAGTAGAGTAGCGAAGATCAAACTCCAAAACGTCCCCTACTTTCAGATCCCGGCTGCAGTCCTGCACATCCACGATAAGATGATCGCTGCTGCTTCCGAGCACCTCCACACCGGGTAATCTGGGTTCTAATTGGCTGTCCAGGCAAAAGTCCACTTTACCTATACCCAAAATGGCCCTTCTCCTGATACCCCTGTCAACGTATACGCCCTTGTTGCCGAAACAATCGACGAATATCTCTCCTACCGGATAGCTGGGCTTGTCCTTGATCTCAATTATCTGAGCTCTTAAGGTAAACACATCTTTGTTGAGAAAGCTCATATCAAGGCCCCAGAGATCCGCCAGATCTTTGCCCAGTGCTATGCCTTCACCCATGCGAAGGTGATTAATTCTTTGCGGCATTTTGTCCTCAACTACCAACGGGAAGGATGTGGTACCCCCGCCCGAGATAACGTCAAGCTTTCTGCCAATGGCTTTTTCTATCTTTTCAGCTTTGGAGATAAGCTCTTCCATTTTTTCAGGTGTAGCGTTAATAGAACCGTAGCATCCAAGATTTGTTCCTATCCCTGAAAGTTCCACACAGTCAAGCTCATTTTCAACATAAACAGCTGCTTTGATCAATTCTTCTTCATCCCAAAAGCCTTCCCTCAAATCGCCCAAATCTACCATAAGAATAACTTTATGTTGTTTTCCTTGCTTTTTACATTCTTCATTTATCGCATCCAGCACGGAAATCTCGCTGTTCAGGCTTATATCGGCCAAACGAACTAAATCCGTTACTTCGCTTGGCATAGGTATTCTTATCAGCATGAATGGACCCTTAAGACCCATATTGACCGCATCTTCGATGTGCTCCAATCTTGAAGTAGCTATTGAGGTACACTTAGAATCCTGATATATGGGAAGGGTTTCTGGTATACCGTTAAACCCCTTGACAACACCTGCTATTCCTATCCCTTTTTCATTGCACATACTGACGACAGTATCAATATTATGCCGAAGTTTCGCAAGGTCCACCTCAACATAAGGGTATTTTTTTTCTAATTTACTCATTTGTTTGCTCCTTTGTATTCAGTTTTACTTAATCCGCATCGCTTAATTATACACACAGATTCCTAAAATAGCAAATGCCACCAAATGGTTTTGTTAACGGTTTTGTTAACAGTTTTGTTAAAGTTTGTTAAAGTTTATTAATAGTTTTATTAATGTTCAGCTGATAATCTTGTGAATGGTTTCTTCTATATTTTGCCTGAGCCTATCCAGGTTTTCAAAATTCATATTGGGGATATAGTAGCTTTCAAGCATGCTGTGTTTATTCTTGGCCTCTTTGAGGCAAACAGTGGCCATTTCCAGCAGCTCTTTCATCCGTTCCAGGCTGTCATCGAGGATTTCGTCTGCAGTCCTCCCTTCGTCCGTTTCATGCAGAAAGTCAATATTTATGATTTCCCTATTTCTTTCATCAATCAAAAACTTATGAAAGGCATTAGACGTAACTACAGCCAGCGACAGTTCGGGGATTACCAGATGTTCGACTTTTGTTTGCGGCTTCAGCGAGCAATAAAAGGCATCGGCATCATGCCCACAATATATTGATTCCTCCAATATACGGGACAATATATTTTCGCTGCCCGATCCCACACGGGATTTTATCACATATATTTTACTGCAAGTTCCTGCGATATCGGACAAATGATTTACTATTCCCTCGGGTGTTATGGCCGTGGCAAACAGCTTTCTCAGTCTGCCGGTTCCTGCCGGATTCCTTCTGCATTTGATATCCTTTTGGACTATTTTTTCAGCTATGTCGCAGGCGACGCTTTGGTTTATACCTGCGGTTGGTACGATGGAAAAGTTATCGTACAATTTTTCTGCTGCTCCAAGGTAATTATATGCTTTTCTAAAGGCCTGAGAGATTTCTCCTTTTATCTTAATAATTTCTCTGCGATGTTTTCTGATGCCCGCTTCATCCCAGAAATCGCCGAGATTGACAATAGAATCAACAGCCCCGGGATTTACCGGATCTATCAAATGCGGAGAGGTCCCGTCAACGATCATTATCCCATATTTTTTTAGCAATATTCCATCCAGTGAGTTGCTGTCAGACGAGCAATGGAGAAAATCCACATCATGCCCTTCCTCCAACATCGTTTCACCGATTTTTTTCATAAGATATGATTTACCGGTCCCCGGTCCCCCCTTAAGACACCAGATTCTTTCTGCTTCCTTTGGGTCAAGTAAATTATGATAATAGGAAAAAAAACCTCCCGGAGTGTTGTTCCCCGGGAAATAATGTTTGGCATTTCCACGCATAGATCCAACTCCTTCCTTTCGGGCACTTTTATTATATGCAGAAGGAAGGGATGTTAGTTACTGCGATTCTGTTGCTTCGGTTCAGTTACTGCGATTCTGTTTCGTTATCCGCCGCAAGTTTCGAATAATATGGTCTGAGATTACCACAGGCCACTTCATAAAAACCCGTGGTAGTGGCAGTTACATAAGGCATTAACCAGAAATATCCTATACCCACAGTGAAAACTGTCAAAAGGGCCCAACCCAGGAAAGACAACTGTAGGCAGAACAGCTTCATCTTGTTTCCATACATGATCCGTTTACTTTCATTGATGATTTCTAAAATACCCATCTCCGGATGATCAGCCAAAATATAGAAGGCCATAGCATATCTGAAGGATGCGACAATGCCGGGAATAATAAACAGAAGTGTCCACAGCAATATGAATATATTCATCACGACCATTAGGCCGAGAGCCTTCCCGAATCGTTCAAAGCCATAAAATATTTCTATGGGCGTGGTTGATTTTCTTCTGAATATAGAAAGGATAAAAGTAATGTAGCCAAGGGTGAGCGGCCCGCTTACAATAAAAGTATACAGATCCGACACTTTCTCCAGTGTGTCTGCATTGAAAACCAATTTGAATACCAGTATAGGCGCAGCCATCAAAACGGATAATATTATAGTACCAAGAACTGCCGTAGTCCATCTCCCCGAAAGTGCCTGCCTGCCCCAACCGCGCATATTGCTGCATGAAACCGCCACTATATTTGAGTCTCCCATCTTATCTCCTTATTAAATCTTTATTTGTCATTTTATTATATATGCCTTCATAATTAAAATCAAACATTATAGATCCCGGCGTTAGCCGGCCCTTTGGCCGGCCCTTCGACTGATCCTTTGGCCGGCCCTTCGGCTGATCCTTTGTCCGGCCCTTTGGCCGGCCCTTTGGCCGGCACTTTGGCCGGCTCCCTGTCCGGCTCGGAACTTACATCGCCGGCTCTTTGGCCGGCTCTTTGGCTGGGGCTGGCACTTTGGCCGGCTCCCTGGCCAGCTCCTTGGCCGGCTCCCTGGCCGTCTCCCTGGCCGGCCCTTTGGCCGGCACTTCGGCCGGCTCCCTGGCCGGCTCTTTGGCTGGTTCCCCGGCCGGCTCTTGGCCGGCTCCCTGGCCGGCTCTTGGCCGGTTCGAAACTTACATCGCCGGCACCGGCCCTCGTAGGTGAGCAAATCAATTTCCCGGGTACTCCCTGATACTTATTCAGCCTCCCTGATAAACGGGAGTACCCACCACTTTTACCCTTAGTTGGTAAAAACGGCACACAAAAAGTCGTTTGGGGAACAAAAA
>CAYYHH010000113.1:0-6031 GCA_964471645.1 uncultured Oscillospiraceae bacterium | reverse complement strand
AGAGGGAAAGGATAACGGCGGTTATACCTATAGAAAGTTTTTCCACCGACAGATATCTCATATGCGTAACCAAAAAAGGAATAATCAAGAAAACGAATATATCCCAATTTGATACCAATCGTAAGACAGGATTGATAGCCATAAACCTGAAGGATGGAGATGAGCTAATCGGTATCAAGGAAACAACGGGAACCAGCAATGTCATCATCGTTACTAAAAATGGCAAAAGCATATGCTTCAGCGAAGACGATGTAAGACCAATGGGAAGGCTTGCGGGGGGCGTAAGGGCAATTACACTTGATAAGGATGATGAAGTAGTGGCTATGGAGCTGGCGGAGAAGGACGAAGAGCTGCTGGTAGTTACCCAGTCAGGTTATGGTAAACGCACGGCTGTCAAGGAGTACAAGGTACAGGCTAGGGGCGGCAAAGGTCTTTTAACATATAATAAAAGCAAATTCGACAAAACAGGAGCGTTAATAGGCGCTATGGTTGTCAATGAGCAAGATGAAATCTTACTCATCAACTCCGATGGTATTATCATCAGGATAAGGGCAGACGAGGTTTCAAAACTGGGAAGAACAACACAAGGCGTTAAAATAATGAAGGTTGAGGATGATTGCAACATAATAGCCTTAGCCAAAGTGATAAGAGAAGACGAACAGGATGAAGATGAGATCCCGGATAATGGGAAACCCGAGGAAAATACAGTCGCAGAAGACAAAGACAATCAACTGAAATTGGATGTAGAATAATGCGGCATTGTTTAAAGAGGGTCGGTCAGGGTATAGGTTTAAGGAGGACATCGACATGACGCTACAGATACAGAAAAGTTTTAATCGGGAAAAAGGCCTGTGGAATATTACGCCTATCGGCGATGTAGATATTTCATCGGCATCTGTGCTTCGAACGGCATTGGATGATGCTTATCGTGAAGCAAAGGCTGATATCATCCTTCATTTCGACCAATTGACTTATGTGGATAGCACCGGATTGGGTGTTATAATAGGTGCTTATGGAAGAATGAATGAAAACGGAAATGGTATTACCCTTAAAAATCCGAGGGAAAATGTAAGGAAACTGTTGCGGATCACCAACCTTGACAGACTATTGTGTCCGGAAATCTGTGAATGATCGTGAGGAGAGAACTATGACCGATATGATGAAGTTTTCAGTACCGGGGAAGCCCGAATACGTTGGAACCATACGTATGGCAGTATCGTGCCTTGCAAATTCTATTGGTTTTGATGTTGAGGCAATCGAAGACATAAAAGTCGCGGTATCCGAAGCTTGCAACAATGCTGTTTGCCACAGGAGCAGGGGCAGCGGAGAATACGAGGTTTATTGTGAACTCTCAAAAGATCGTTTGGTAGTTTCAGTCATAGATAAGGCAGGAGGCTATGATATCGAAACATATACCGAACCCTGTTTCGACAATCCTAAAGAAGGCGGATTAGGTATTTATATCATAAGGGCGCTGATGGATGAGGTCGATATTTTCACAGAGGTCGGAATCGGCACAAGGATACAGATGGTAAAGTATACAAAAAAGGACTGGTAAAGAAAGGTGTTAGTCTATGGCCTCGGAAGAGAGAAACACCACCAATAAACTCTTTGAAGAATACAACCGTACAAAAAATATAGAAATAAGGAATCGATTGGTAGAAAACTATTTATATATGGTTGATATTTTGGCAAAGAAATACATAAACAAAGGCGTGGATTACGATGATTTGTACCAGATCGGATCTATGGCTTTGGTTTTTGCTGTTGAACGGTTTGATCCCGGCAAGGGCTATGAGTTCACCAGCTTTGCCACGCCGACGATTATCGGTGAAATTAAGAGATATTTCAGGGACAAAGGGTGGGCGATAAAAGTTCCACGCAAATGGAAGGAAATATCCGCTAAGTTGCCCGCCGCAAAGGAAACCCTAAGTCAGAAACTTGGCAGGACACCGTTGGTTTTGGAGCTGGCCGAATATCTGGGGGTCTCGGAGGAGGATGTACTGGAAGCCATGGAAAGCGGACAGGCTTATGGGACCTTTTCATTGCAGCAGACATTTGACGACGGCGGCAGCGAGGGAGAAGCACCTGTTTTTGAACGCTATACAGCCAAAGAGGAGACAGGTTATGCAAATTTCGAAAACAGTGAAGTAGTAAAAGCGGTTATGAGAAAATTGAACGACAAGGAAAAGAAAGTGTTCAGCATGCGCTTTTTTGAAGATAAGACACAGCAACAGATCGCTGATGAAATCGGTGTCTCACAGATGACGATTTCGCGGTTGGAAAAGAAGCTCAGGAATAAATTCAGGGAAGAATACTACAGATAGGAAAAGTTATAAAATCTGAGGCCGGAATAGATGGAGGGCAATATGAGTCAGGTTTTTTCGGGCGTTCAGCCCACGGGAAACATTCACATAGGAAACTATTTGGGAGCGTTAAAGCAATTTGTCGAGCTTCAAAACGATAACGATTGCATTTACTGCATTGTAGATATGCATTCTATAACGGTTCCCCAGGACCCCAAAGAACTAAAAAAGCATATATTGGACGTGGCGGCACTTTATCTTGCAGTTGGCCTTGATCCTGAAAAGTCCATAGTTTTTATTCAGTCTGACGTTCCGGGTCATGCAGAACTGGCATGGATTCTCATGTGTAATTCCTATACAGGCGAGCTTTCACGGATGACACAGTTTAAACAAAAAAGTAAAGACAGGGAATCGGCACCGGCAGGTCTGTTTACCTATCCAATTCTCATGGCGGCAGATATTCTTTTATATGATACGGAAATCGTTCCGGTCGGAAACGACCAAAAGCAACATATTGAACTGACAAGGGATATTGCAATCAGGGTCAACAATACCTACGGCGAAACATTTGTGGTTCCCGACGGGAGATTTTTAAAGGAGGGTGCCAGGATAATGTCCTTGGACGATCCTTCTTCAAAAATGAGCAAGAGTGCACCTAATGTCAACAGCCGAATTTCACTGTTGGATACTCCGTCACAAATAAAAAAATCAATTATGCGTGCAACCACCGATTCGGAAGGCAGCATCAGCTTTGAGCCTCAAAACAAAGCCGGTGTGAGCAATCTGTTGACTATTTACAGCGTCTTTTCCGGCAAGCCCATTGAAGATTTGGAAAAGCAGTATCAGGGGCAGGGATATGGCGTACTGAAAAAAGATTTAGTCGAAGTCGTATGGGACAATCTCCAACCTATCCAGCAGCGATTTAACGAGATCAGAAATTCTCAGGAATTATCGGACATTCTTAAAGACGGTGCTGAAAGGGCAGGAGCCATTGCCGAGAAAACTATGAAAAGGGTAAAAGAAAGATTTGGACTTGGCTTATAAATGCACAAAAACAAACTGAAGGTATCAGCCGCAGGTATTACAGGCATGGTTAAAATACAAACATGTTTAAACGTTAACAACGATAACACAAATGATAACACATAAAAAGAAATGGAGGTCACGGTATTGAGTTATGATGCTTTAAAGAAAACGGCCAACGACATTCGCATCGATATTATAAAAGCTGTGTATAGTGCGGGTTCCGGCCATCCCGGAGGTTCACTTTCAGCCGCTGATATTCTGACGGCCCTGTATTTCAAAGAAATGAAAATCGATCCCCAAAACCCAAGGATGGAAGGAAGGGACAAGTTCATATTATCGAAAGGCCACGCAACTCCGGGTATTTATTCAACCTTGGCAGAGCGCGGTTTTTTCAAAAAGGAGATGCTTTTGACATTCAGGAAGCTCGGCAGCCCATTGCAGGGTCACCCTGACATGGTGAAGGTTCCGGGTATTGAAATGTCCACCGGATCTTTGGGACAGGGAATCTCGGCTTCCGTCGGAATGGCTATGGCCGGCAAGATGGACGGCGATCCGGGGAGGATCTTTGTACTGCTTGGTGACGGTGAACTTCAAGAAGGGCTTGTTTGGGAAGCTTTTATGGCGGCATCCCACTTCAAACTGGACAATCTTGTTGCGATTATCGACTGGAACGGCCTTCAGATCGACGGGAAGAACGAAGATGTCATGAATGTAGCTCCAATAGAAGATAAGCTAAGAAGTTTTGGTTGGGAAACTGTGATGATAGACGGCCACGATTTTGAAGAAATATTTACGGCTTTTGAGAAAATCGGCACATTTGAAGGAAAGCCCTTCGCCATCATCGCAAGAACCATAAAAGGGAAAGGTGTATCCTATATGGAAAACGATCCCGGATGGCACGGCAAGGCTCCGGACGAAGAGCAGGCAAGAAAGGCCGTCGAAGAATTGGGAGGTGAGTGGTAATGGCAGATAAGATAGCAACAAGGCAAGCTTACGGAGATGCATTAGTGGCTCTCGGCAAAAAAAATGAAAATATCGTCGTAATGGATGCGGATCTTTCAGGTTCCACTATGACAAAGTTGTTTGCAAAACAATTCCCCGACCGTTTTTTTAACGTAGGCATTGCAGAACAGAATTTATACGGAATAGCTGCGGGAATGAGTATATCGGGGAAGACCGTGTTTGCCAGCACTTTTGCGATGTTTGCGGCGGGCAGAGCCTTTGAGATAATCCGCAACAGCATCGGCTATACCGGCGCCAATGTAAAAATCTGCGCCACGCATGCGGGGGTGACTGTCGGTGAAGACGGAGGCAGCCATCAGGCAATCGAGGATCTGGCGCTGATGAGATCTATACCCGGTATGATTGTGATCAACCCCTCTGACGGTATCTCTGCTAAGAAACTGATTGAACAGGTGGCAGAAGTGAAGGGTCCGGCCTATGTAAGGCTGGGAAGATTAGGCATACCTCTTCTTTATCAGGAAGATACCGACTTTGAAATAGGGAAAGCAGTCACATTGCGAGAGGGCAGTGATTTCACGATTATCGCTACAGGTATAATGGTGAATGAGGCCGTGGCCGCGGCGGATGCACTGTCTGCCCAAGGCCTTTCGATTCGTGTTTTAGATATGCATACGATCAAACCTATAGACGAGGATGCGATCATCAGGGCCGCCGTTGAAACAAAAGGTATCGTTACAGCGGAAGAGCATACCGTGATTGGCGGGCTGGGAAGTGCAGTGGCTGAAGTCGTAGTGAAAAAGCACCCTTCTCCCATTGAATTTGTGGGAATAAACGATGTTTTTGGTCAATCGGGCAAACCGGCGGAGCTGCTTAAAGAGTACAGCCTCACCGCATCTGATATCGTAACTGCCGTAGAGAAACTTCGCAACAGAACATCGGAATGATCGATTATATAAAAAGGGTTTCGGCGGGCATCGGCGGAGAGGCCTTATTGATAATAGGGTCGGAAAAGGCAGCGATATATGACACCGGAATGGCCTATTGTGCATCGGGACTTGTTGAGAACATTAAAAACGAACTTAAGGACAGATCGCTGGACTATGTCCTTTTGTCCCATACCCATTACGATCATTTGGGAGGAATGCCATATTTGAGGCAACAATGGCCTGAACTGAAGGTTTTTGGTGCGGCCCACGGCAAAGATGTTTTACAGAGGCCTGGCGCTTTGAAAGCCATCAGGGATCTTGCGAAGAACGCTGCAAAAGAATATACCGGTGTCGGGGAGTTGAATCCGGATTACGAAGACGAGGATTTACGGATTGATGGGGTCGTAGGTAATGGCAATAAGATATTTTTAGGAAATAAGAGTATCAGCGTTTATGAAACCAAAGGCCACACCAACTGTTCCTTGACATATTTTATCGAGGGAGACGATATTATGTTCGCCGGCGAGAGTACCGGTGTTTACGCGGGCAATGGACAGATGATACCGTCTCTTTTAACAGGCTACTCCGATGTGATAAACTCCATAGAAATATGCCGCAGCTTGAATGCAAAGTACATTTTTTCGCCCCACTATCTGTTGGTTGACGATATAGATGCGGAAAAATATTGGGATTTGTGCAAATCTGCCGTTGACGAATTCAAGAATATTACCTTAAACCTCTACGACGGTGGGTTATCGATCGAGGAAATTACAGAAGCGCAAAAGGAACGATGGTGGGTAAGATATTGCA
>CAYYHH010000112.1:0-6065 GCA_964471645.1 uncultured Oscillospiraceae bacterium | reverse complement strand
CTTTTATCTCGCCTGCGGTGATTGTCACCTGTTTTTTATTGGCCAACGCATCGGTATAATTCTCCACGCCGTCCAGGATGAAGCCGATGGTTTTTTCCGAGGCGTCTTGCAGGCTGATGTTGGGTATATCACCCGTGCCGACAGAAGCTGTGCTGCTCCCGTCCTTTTTGAGCGTACCTGTCAGATGGAGCCTATCGACGCCGTTTCTGCCGGCGACCGTGACCTGCGATGCGTTCTGCGCCAGCGAGGTATCCACCGTGATGAGGTCGTCTCCCCCGCCGCCGTCAAGCTTGACGCTTCCTCGGCTGGCGTCGTCCGTCGCGCCGCCCGTACCCGAAGCGCCAAGCGTGTCATTGCCGCTGCCGCCGTAAACTTCCGCGCCCGCATCGCCTTCGAGTATGACATTGATGTGATCGTCCGCTTCGGTGCCGTAGACAGCGACCCGCGCATTTTTCACTGAAACCATCTTTTCGAGCGACATATAAAGGCCGGCCAGCACTACGTTGACGCCATCGATGCTGATATTGCCGTTCACGTCAACCTTGCCTGCCGACTGTGCACCTATCGTCGATTTATCTATCAGGGTCTCTCCCGCGGGCTCTTCATAAGAATCCTCGGCTAAGATGTATAACACGAAGTTCCCCGCCACATTGCCGCCCACAACGATATCGATGTCCCCGTTGTATGTTCCGGCCGACACACGGATCGTCGCGGAGGTGCTGTCTGATGTCAGGCCTGCGAGAACCTTGTCGATCGCCTGTTGAATCGCGTTTTGCGTCACACTCACGGTGACTGTTGTTCTTGTGCCGTCCGCCTCTGTCACCGTGGTGTTGTCCTCGGTGATCGGCGTAGGCGTCTCCAGCGCGACCGTCTCACCCGTCTCGGTCAGCGTGGTAGTGACCGTTTGGTCGGTAGCGTTGCCATCTTCATCCAATATTTCTATGGTCGTGGTCGTAACGGAAGGGATGTCGTTTTCGAACGTCCTGTCCGACTCATCCGGGTCGATGCTGTCGAGTTGGTTTCCCCCCTCATTCTGCTCGGTATGCTCCACAATTGTGGCCTCGCCCGGGGGCGGGGATAGCGGAGCGGCACTCACATCATTCACGCCGACATCCTGTGAATCGTCGCTTGCAAGCGCAACACATTGAAAGCCGAAAAAAACCATAAAAACAACGAGAACCACCAAAAGTCCCCGGATTATCTTTCCCCGCTTCCAGCCGTGTGTCTCGTTTTTTATCATTTCAGTCTTCCCTTTATCCCCCCGGCGAAAGGGGTCAGAATTCCATATGCTGCGGCTCTGCACCTCTTGTTCCGTTCGGCACATGGTCAGACATCGGTAACCCGGCAGGGGGTCGCCGTTGTAGGAATACTATACTTATGGCGATATTATGCTTATAGAAATATTATACTTGTAAATATTGTTTATGTCTATAGTTTTATTCTTATTCTAGTTTTTTTCTTATATTCCAATACAGCATTGAAATAGCTGACCCTAAAAAGCTTGATCAAACCTTGTCACCGAGGTTGCGTCGGCATCGTATGCGTTCTTAATTAATTCATTTAGTGCCATAAAATTATTGGGAATTCTATCCGACAATTCAGAAACAATATTTCCACCTACCTTAATCCCTAGCACATTGCCTTGTGTGTTCATACCTCACCCTCCATCCGTTTTGAAACAAAAAACATAGCTGGGCTTACGCTATACAAGCTTCTCTTGACCAAATTAATTACTTTTATTATACCTTGTCTTTTGACTGCAAACAACATAAGAGGAGCGTTTTGGGAAATGCCGCATAGGGATAACTACCCTTCCAACGCTTTTTATAAAAGCATTTTCCTTCCTGAATTTACATAGCATTCAAATAATGTTCCTTTAACTCGTACTATAAATTCTCCGAGTAGTTTCCGTGGTGGATAGATGATTCAATTATAGCATATATCCAACACGGAAACTGGAGGAAAATAATATGCGCAAACGATTAAGTAGAACAAAAAACAGCAACTCGTGAGGCAGTATCAAAACAGAATACTCGTAGCGGCTCTTTGTGTTAAATTTAATCGTGCATCGGGCGACGTGCGTTTTTGCCACATGACGTTGGCCACAAAATTATCCTCTCCAAACACTCCGTCATATAACTTACGCAGATTAGCTTGCTCTGTATCATCAATACTTATAAATATCACACCATCATCCCTGAGCAAAGTCTTGGCGAGCCGCGGGTACATCATATTCAGCCAGTTAGAGTGATAGCGGCCAGCCGTTTCAGGGTTAGCGCAAATGGTCTAGCCGATAACCTCACGGCATTTCACACTAGGGTCTTTGAAGTCATCTTCATATACAAAATCATTATCGGTGTTATACGGCGGATCTATGTTCGTACCGTCTTTGATACAATGCAAATAAGCGGCTCTTGCTCTATTGCTGGTTGGCAAAGGGATAGAAACCGCTTGATATAGGGACTTCCTGCGGTCATGGACTGACAGCGGAAGCCGTTTCTTTCGTTTGTAGAATGTGCTATTCAAGATATTATGCTTTACCTTCGCCTCCATTATCACAGTCTTTGCACCCCCTCTTTGTCGGCATCCGAGGAATAATTAAAAAGTAGAGCCAAAATTAAAAGGTTCATAATTGATATCGTTTCTTCCCCATATGGACAGTGCTGTGATGTCTGCGTTCCTGTGAACAGTCCAACCGTTTTAATTGTGTGCCAAACCATATTAACGGTTTTGAGACTCTAGGGAATATATGAGAGTGTATCGGAAATACAATTCTATTTTCTTCTTAGTAACTTCTAAAAGTTTCTTCTGACACGGCCCATGTCCGATTCGGGTTTGCAGGATATTCTTCGCCGGTTCTAGAATTAACCATTATGAAAAAACTGTTTGGGCGTTCGCTAGCACTCGTTTGTTTGGTTAAAGCATGCATGCGCCACGACTTTTCGGGTAAATCCTTCGTTTCATAATATTTACGGGTGCCGCCTTCTAAACACGCTCTAAACCTTGCGCTTCTAGCATATGCTAAAAGCCACTCGTAATCTTGAGATACACCAAAAGGAATGTCCGATTTGGCTGTACGTTTACGACAAGGAAAACAGGACACAAAGCTTTCCTCTCCAAACACCTCATCGCATAGTTTCCTGAGATTATGTACCTCATTATCATCGATGCTGATAAAAACTACACCGTCATTCCTGAGCAAGGTCTTGGCGATCTTGAGCCGCAGATATATCATGTTCAGCCAGTTAGAGTGATAGCGTCCAGCCGTTTCAAAGTTGGCGCGCATGGTCTGGCCGGAAACCTCACGGTATTTCGCAATAGGGTCTTTGAAATCATCCTTGTATACGAAGGGTTGCCGGTGTTATACGGCGGATCAATATAGATCATTTTCACTTTGCGAAGGTAGCCTTGTTGCAGGAGCTTGAGCGCCTCTAGGTTATCGCCTTCGATATAGAGGTTCTTAGTGGTATCCCAATCTACGCCTTCCCCTTTAGCAGGGCGTAGTGTGGCGGTGGAACGTTTTTGCGCAAGGCGGAGGGCTTCCAGCTTGCCTTTCCAGGTGAACTGGTATTTCTCGTTATCATTATCAAAATCATCACCCAATAATGCCATCAGCAAATCGTAATCCAATCTTCCTTCGCTGACTGCTTCTGGTACAAGCTCTTTTATCTTATTTATTAGCTCCTTAACATTGTCCAACGAACCGCCATCCATTACTTTATCCATGGTATTACCTCCGCACGCACTTACAAAAATTATACCACAAATAGACAAATAACTACATGCTATTTTGACCACATAACCCCACGAAAGCACTTCTACCAGCCCATAGAGCTTAGCGAATCACCTGCCCATCACCTGTTCAAGATCATCTCCATCTCAATATTCATCTCGTTGAACTTCACCCGTACTTTATCTTTAACGAGTACCGTTACCTGACGGATAATCTGTGCCGCTAGGCTATCGTCATAGTCTCTAAGTCCTGACGCACTTTCATCGATGAGACTGTACAGGGCTTTTACCCGCGCACTGCCATGGGCCATTATTTCCTGTTCCAGCCGTATCGCATGGAGTTTTGCATAAATGGCTTCTTTTTCCGTAGCTATTCGGATAAACTCTTGGTTTTGTTGCGTTGCCTCTTCTGTAGTATGCGGTATGGTATTAAGTGTTGCCTTAAATTCTTTACCCAGCTCTATCAGCCTATCTTCTAATGCGGCCGCATCATGTTCATTGCCCGCAACAATGCATCATGCAGCACAGGTTCCCCAATTGTAGGAGAGTGTCCGCATAACCCTGTGGATTCCAGCCGATTGATACATCGCCATACAATCTTGTAACTGCCGTCCCGCTGCCGCCACGTACATCTTCGGTATGGTGATCCACACTCTCCGCAAACCATTCGCTCGGACATGGCATATTTACAGGAGAATTTTCCTTGACGGGTACGCCCCGTTTTAGGATCGGTGATTCGTTTGCTTGCGCGCTTGGCCATTTCCTCCTGTGTCCATTCGAACATTGCTCTGGAGATAATGGCGGGATGGCTGTTTCTGACTAAATACATAGGCAGTTCGCCGTTGTTCTTTCGCACCTTTTTACTGATGCAGTCAACGCGATAGGTCTTCTGCAGTAAAGCATCCCCGCAATATTTTTCATTGGTCAAAATATTTCGGATTCCTTGTCTTGACCAATCAGCATTGCCTGAGACGGTGGACACACCATCCTTTATCAACCCTTCTTGTATTTGTTTAAGGCTGCGTCCTGCTAGGTACTCGCGAAATATTCTTTCAACTGTTTTGGCTTCCTCGGGCACGATCACCGGCTGTCCGTCACGGCCTTCAGCGTAGCCTAGTAACCATTTGTATTGAAATATGACATTGCCGTCCCGCATGCTTTTCTGTTTGCCCCATTTGACGTTCTGTGAGAGCGATTCGCTCTCCGCTTGGGCAAAACCGGCAAACAGGGTAATCAAGAACTCGCTGGTTTCCTTGATGGTGTTGATGTTTTCTTTCTCGAAGCAAACGGCGATACCACGTGATTTAAGCTCACGCACTGTGTTAAGGCCGTCTACCGTATTACGGGCCCAGCGGCTGACCGATTTGCATAGTATCAAATCGATCTTACCGCGTTTGCACATTCGCATCATCTTATTAAATTCATCACGCTTCTCTAAACTGGTACCTGTAAGCCCTTTGTCGGGGAAAATCCCTGCAAACCGCCAGTTAGGGGTATTCTGGATTTTTTCAGAATAGTATTCTTTTTGCGCTTCGAAGCTGTTAAGCTGATCCTTATCATCGGTACTAACGCGAGCATAGGCACATACATTTAGGATTTTGCTTTCCACATGCCCTGTATGCTTATTCAGCAAAGGATTTGCAGGTATCACCGTGACTTCTTTCTTTGTAGGAGCCGCCGCCGTTTGCATTTTTATCATCCCTTTCCACATAAAAATCTTGTCCTGATATTGTTTTAAGCTCTATTCCTGTCCGAGAGATGTATATATGAGAAACTGCCTCTTTGAGCAGTTCCCAGTTGGGTTCAAAGAGGCGGTTTTCATCTTCATGTTTTCTTGTTACGGGCAATCCGGCCGGAAGATTGATGTCCTTATACCGAACGCTTATCCCCTGCAAAATCAAACGTATTGTTCCGGCAGGATCATCCGGTTTGGCTATGGCCCGGTTGATCTGATTCTCCAGGCGAAGTGACATGGCGGTTGGCTCATATGAACTACTAGAAGTTTTAGTGTTGGCGTTAAGCATCTCGTTTTGCAAATAGGTAATCGCGCGGTATATATTCTCAAGCGCAATGTCTGTTCCATAGCTGCAATTAGGGGTTTTGCATCGAAGCTGGGTGATTCCTTTTGCCGCAAGCTTACCGCCTATGCGCCGCATTTTACCGCCGCATTCGCCGCACATAACGTGCTTCCATAAGATGAGGGCTGGATTATCTCCATATGTCCTTCCGGCAAGCTTTTTATCATGAACGGCCCGCGCCAGTCCATACTGTTCCTGGGTTGGACAGGCCGCACTGCTTGGCTTTTTCTTTGAGGGCCTGCGTTTCCTTTTCGT
>CAYYHH010000111.1:5721-6070 GCA_964471645.1 uncultured Oscillospiraceae bacterium | reverse complement strand
AACCGTGAATCGTCAACAGCCGACCGTCAATCGCCGGCGCAGATTTCTATTGAAGCAGATGCGCCGATCCGATCGGCACCGGCCTCTATCATTTCAATTGCTTTTTCTCTTGTTCGTATTCCCCCGGAAGCCTTGACCTTCAATCTGTCACCCACTGTATCCTTCATGAGTTTTACATGGTGTGCTGTTGCTCCCCCGGTGGAAAAACCGGTAGAGGTCTTTACGAATGCGGCACCGGCTGCCTCGGACAATTTGCATGCCGCAACTACTTCGTCGTCCGTCAGCAGGCAAGTTTCTAGAATCACTTTGACGATGGCGGTGCCGTCGGAAGCGGCTTTAGCGGTACCGT
>CAYYHH010000111.1:4985-5711 GCA_964471645.1 uncultured Oscillospiraceae bacterium | reverse complement strand
GGCGCAAGCTTCCGCATCGACATTGGAAGCGGCCTCGGCGGTACCATTGGCGCAAGCTTCCACGTCGACAAAGGAAGCGGCTTCAGCGGTGCCGTTGGAGCAAGCTTTCGCGCCGCCATCAAAGGCGGCTTCAGCGGTACTGTTGGCGCAAGCTTCCACGTCGACAAAGGAAGCGGCTTCCGCGCCGCCGGCAAGTAAGCCCTTGGCGGCCGCCTCCACTACAGCACGAATATCGGCCTTTACATAGTCGTAACGGCCTTCTTTTAATGCTCCTATGTTCAAAACCATATCGATCTCCCGGGCCCCGTCGCAAACGGCAATCTCCGTTTCGCAAACCTTGGCGCCGGTGTGCATTGCACCCAAAGGAAATCCCACAACCGATGCAACCTTCACTGAACTTCCCGACAACTGTTCTGTCGCCAAGGCCACGTGGCAGGAATTTACGCATACGGCATAGAAATCATTTTGCCGGGCCTCCTTGCAAAGCTTTATTATGTCGCTTTCCACGGCATCGGCCTTAAGCACTGTATGATCTATATAATCGTTCAAAGGTTTCATGCCAAGATTTCTCCCGGGTCGCCGTTTTTCAAACCGGCGGCGTTTCCTTCATCGGTATCTAAGTGAATCTCTAAATTGTGCCCTTCCCCTGAACGAACAAGTACATTGTCAAAAACCAAACCCCTTTCACCGCCAAAGCGTATGCTGACAATTTGCTTGTCTGCGACC
>CAYYHH010000111.1:872-4975 GCA_964471645.1 uncultured Oscillospiraceae bacterium | reverse complement strand
TTTGCAGATATGTGGTTGCTCATTGCATTTTGCCACATTGTTTGAGCTTCCATGTAATTGGCCAGCGTTTCCATGCCAGCAAAGTATCTCTCTTTGCTAACATCCATATTCTCTTTTGCCTGTTCTACAGACAGGTGTACATGGCGAAGGGCTACGATGGCACCGTGATCGATGGCTTTTTCACCCGCCGGACCCACTAACTTGAGCCCGGGAGTCCCGTCCAGCTTCCCTGATTCTTTTACCGGCGCATCCACGCCGATAGCTCTGGCATCGGTCATTGCCAGCTCGACCTGGGTCTCTTTTCTGACGGGTCCCAGGATCCGCACACCCTTCAGCGTCCCTTTCGGTCCCACAACATCGACTTTTTCCTCGGAAGCATATTGCCCCGGCTGCTTCAGTGGCTTGAAAGGAGTGAGCTCATAGCCCTTCCCAAAAAGAATTTCAAGATCTTCAGCGGAAACGTGCAAATGTTTGTTGGATAAACCCACAGGTACTTTGTAAGACATGACTACTCCTCCATTATTTTTTCTATTCTTCTTCCAAATAGCTTATATACGGTAAATTTCGATACTTCTGGTTGTAATCCAGCCCATAACCGACAATGAATTTGTTTTCTATGGAGAAGCCTATGTAGTCGGCTTTGATATTGGCTATTCTCCTCTCGGGTTTGTCTAAAAGAGTGCAAATTCTCAAAGTCTTGGGTTTTCTTGCCATGAGATATTCTGTCAAATATTTCAACGTCAGACCGGAGTCGATTATATCTTCGACAATGATGACGTTTTCCCCCTCTATATTGGAATCCAAATCCTTCAAAATCCTTACAACCCCGGTGCTTTTCGTAGAAGCTCCATAACTGGATACCGCCATGAAATCAATCTCTGTTTCCACATTGAGTTCCCTGATCAAATCGCTCATAAACAGCACTGCACCCTTTAATACACAGATGGCCAGAATAGATTCTCCCTTATAATCCTTGGAAATTTCCGATCCCAACTCCGCAATGCGCTTTTGGAGTTCGTCTTTACTGATCATTACATCGCCAAATACATATTGTTTCTCCATGCTCTTCCTCTCTGTCGTTTTATCGCCGCGTTATACTCCCGACAATCTTTCTAGTTATCCTTTTTCGTTCCATCATCACTATATTCCATAGTTTCGTCCTTAACTTCGAAATTTACATCATCAATGATCTTTTTGCCGCGGAATTCTTTTTTCAGATCTACCTCTTTTTCACCGAGCCAATATTTATCCAACTCGTCCCTGAGATAATAAATTATGAACCCCCAAATCACCAGGTCATCGATCAGACCAAAAATAAGTATGGGCGTCGGTATCAGATCTATGGGCCACAAAAGATAAGCTATTCCCAAAATAATGATCAGTTTCTTTCTAAAAGGCACAGCCTTATCCTTTAAGAATGCGGGAATAGCCCTGATACGTCTCATGAGCACACGCATGAATATAAATTGCATATTCCTACCTGCCTTCCTTTAGGATTTCTTCGAAAACCATAAGCAATTCTTCGTGACCCGTGCGTTTGAGGGTCGACACAGGAATCACCCTGTCCCCCCCGCCCAGGCCGAGAGTTTTGCGAATTGCATTCAGATTTTTCCCCATTTGCGATTTCGATACTTTATCTGCCTTTGTAGCTACTACCAACCCATCCATTTGGTAATGTCTCATCCATTCGTACATCTGCACATCCTGTGCAGTAGGTATGTGCCTGATATCTACCAACAGAACAGCCTTTACAAGATTGGGTCTGTCGGAAAGGTAGCTTTCTATCATCTCCCCCCAGCTCTGGCTCACAGATCGCGATACCTTGGCATATCCGTAGCCCGGCAAATCAACGATGCGAAACTCGTCATTTACATCGTAGAAGTTTATGGTTCTTGTCTTTCCAGGGCTTCCGCTTACCCTTGCCAGGTTTTTGCGGTTGAGCAACAGATTGATCAATGAGGACTTGCCAACGTTGGAGCGCCCTGCCATGGCTATTTCCTTCAAATCCATGCTGGGATACTGGTCTGATTTTACAGCCACAGCAGTGAGCTCCGCCTTCTTAATGATCATTCTCTCACCAGTACCTCTTTCAAAATCTCATCCAAAGTATCAACCAGGACGAACTTGACGCGCCTGCGGACCTTTGAAGGTATTTCTTCAATATCGGCTTCGTTTTCCCTTGGAAGCATTACTGTTTTTATCCCCGCCCGGTTGGCTGCAAGCACCTTTTCCCTTATACCTCCCACCGGCAGCACCTTACCTCTGAGGGTTATTTCGCCCGTCATTGCCACGTCCTTTTTGACCGGGATACCTGTCAGGGCCGAAATGACGGAGGTGCTCATCGTCACGCCGGCAGAAGGACCGTCCTTAGGCGTGGCCCCCTCCGGAATGTGGATATGCAGATCTTTTTCTTTATAGAAGTTTTCGTCTATTCCCAATTCCTTGGCCCTGGAACGAATATAGCTTATGCCGGCTTTTGCCGACTCCTGCATTACTTCGCCCAGCTGGCCGGTAAGAACCAGAGTCCCATTTCCCGGTACCACGGCAGTTTCGATTGAAAGGGTTTCCCCTCCTACAGCCGTCCAGGCGAGACCTGTTGTGACGCCGATTTCATTATCTCCCTCTATTCTATCATAGTGAAAGCGTTTTTTCCCCAAGTATTTTTCAACATTTGCGGCAGTAATATTAATTGTGCCGCTTTTTTTCTCGGCCACCTGCCTTGCAACCTTCCTACAAACGTTGGCTATTTCCCTCTCAAGATTACGCACGCCGGATTCCCTTGTGTAATTATTTATTATGGTTCTGATTGCCACTTCGGAAAAGCTGATATCTTCCTCTTTTAAACCATGCTCTTTAATTTTCTTGGGAACGAGATATTGCTGTGCTATATTGAGCTTCTCCTCTTCTGTATATCCGCTGACCTGTATCACTTCCATGCGGTCAAGCAATGGTCTCGGAATAGTTTCTGTCGTATTGGCGGTAGTTATAAACATCACCTTGGATAGGTCGAAAGGTACCTCCAGGTAGTGGTCGGTAAAATCTTTATTCTGTTCCGGATCGAGAACTTCCAGCAATGCCGAAGCCGGATCTCCGCGGAAATCGGTCCCTATTTTGTCTACTTCGTCAAAAAGGAAAACCGGATTGTTGGTTTTACCCTCCTTGATGGCAGTGATAATTCTCCCCGGAATGGCGCCGATATAGGTCCTGCGGTGCCCTCTGATTTCAGCCTCGTCGCGGACGCCGCCCAAGGACATTCGCACGAAATTCCTGTTGATTGCTCTGGCTATAGATTTGGCTATCGATGTTTTCCCCGTGCCCGGCGGCCCCACAAGACATAAAATGGGTCCCTTCATGCTGTTTGACAGCTGAATGACTGCCAGATACTCCAAAACCCTCTCTTTAACCTTGTCCAGTCCGTAGTGATCCTCGTTCAATATGGATTCTGCCAGCTTGATGTCCTTGTTGTCTCTGGAGGATTTGTTCCATGGCAAAGCAAGGATCCATTCAACGTAGGTCCGTATGACCCCTCCCTCGGCAGAACCCCCCTGAATCTTTCTTAAACGCTTAATTTCTTTTTCAATTTTTTCGTGTATTACCGGCTGAAGCTTTAGCTTCTTCAGCTGTTGCAGCCATTTGCGGATCTCGTCCTCAGAGTCCTCATCTTCTCCCAATTCTTCCTGGATGACCCTCAGCTGTTCCTTCAGATAATACTCTCTTTGGTTTTTATTAATCTGAGTTCTTACTTTATTTGTGATGGCATTTTCGATTTCGAGAATCTCGATTTCTTTACCCAAAATAGCATTAATTATCTCCAGCCGATCCTCAACATCAAAGGCCTCTAAGATCCGCTGCTTTTCTTCTGTTCTTATATCCAGATGCGAGGTTATCACATCGGCGAGCCTGCCGGGCTGTTCCACCGAAGCCACCGACGGAAAAACTTCCTGCGAGATTCTGGAGCTATAGCTTACGTATTCTTCAAATGCCGACAAAACAGTCCGCATCAGCGCCACAACTTTTGGCGGTAAGTTTTCATATTCCACCTCATCGATGGATGACACCCTGCACTTTTAAGAAGAGCACTTACGGTATTATCCTTAACCGAT
>CAYYHH010000111.1:0-862 GCA_964471645.1 uncultured Oscillospiraceae bacterium | reverse complement strand
TGAATTCCTCTATCCTGCCCCTGCTTACTCCTTCTACCAGGACCCGTATGGTATCACCGGGCAGGCGGAGCATCTGTTTGATTTTCGCGATTGTCCCCACGTGGTAAAAATCGTCCCTGGTGGGAAGATCCGTTTCAGCATTGATCTGCGCCGACAGAAATACAGTCTGATTCATCATCATGGCTTTTTCAAGGGCACTGATGGATTTTTCTCTCCCTATATCGAAATGCAGCACCATATATGGAAAAATCGACAGACCTCTGAGCGGGATCATCGGCATTATTTCATTGTGGTTTTCAAATTCAATCATATCTTCGTTTAAATCAATATCTTTGTCCCTGGTCCTTTTCACAACCAACACCTCCTTATCTTAAAAACAGGCGGTCGAAACCGTCTGTTTTTTGTTGTTTAGGATGCAGTTTCTTTCTTTTTTTCCGGCTTTTTGGTGTCCCTGAGGACTAAAGTCGGTCCCGTATTCAGATCGATCGTATTCTTTGTAATAATACATTTTCTAATATCGTCTCTGGAGGGGATATCGAACATAATATCGGTCATCACATGTTCCATTATACTTCTGAGTCCCCTTGCGCCGGTCTTTCTTTCAATAGCCTTTTCCGCCAGTCTCAGCACAGCATCCTCCTCTATCTCAAGTTCAACACCATCTATCATAAATAACTTCTTGTACTGTTTTAGCAGTGCATTTTTTGGTTCTTTGATAATGCGAACCAACGCCTCTTTGGAGAGCTCTTCGAGAGTAACCATCACAGGAAGCCTGCCGATAAATTCCGGTATGAGACCGTATTTCAACAGATCCTCCGCCTGCACGGATTTGAGGACTTCAGCCCCCTCGCCTTTCGAGGAT
>CAYYHH010000110.1:0-6103 GCA_964471645.1 uncultured Oscillospiraceae bacterium | reverse complement strand
GCGTAAAAGTACATAAGCGGAGCGGATATAGCCTGCATGTTAGCGGTATTGCAGAGTACCGAAAAGGAGGGCTATATCGTGAATAGAGTAGTTTTAGCTTTATCAAGCCTTTTTGCATTACTGCTTTCCAGCGGCGCATTTTTCTGCGTAAAGTAAATCGATAATGCTTTACCCCGAATCTGTTTTTTTAAAAGCTTAGTGACATTATAATATAAAGTAAATGACACACAATTCGTCAAGGGAAGGGACATCATATGAAATACAGGCAGAAAGCTTACATATGGTTGGTAATGTTGGCGGGTGCCGTTGCTTTGGGCCTATGCATCGCGGAAATAAGCGAGCTGATCATTAAAGAAACGATACTTTTTATGCATGTTGTTAATTGGATAATAATGCTTACTCTGTTGGTTCTTTGTCGTGCACTTCCCGTTTACATAGCCAAAGATAAATCTATTGAACTTTCCTTTGTGCCTGTTGTTGCAAGTGCTATGGTGTATGGACCGGAACTTACGGTTGTACTCTTCTTTTTATCAACATTTTTTCTTTTTGCTTTTGATGAAAATACCGGAAGGATTTATTATCAGCTTTCAAGGTCGATGAAGAAAGAACTGTTTAATACCTCTAACATTATTGTTTCGATTTTTATAGGCGGACAACCTTTGGTAATGATTGGCGGCTATTCTGAATCTTTTTCCTTTCCGTATTCAATTTTGCCGGCTACGGTGTTTGCGGTCGTGACTATTGCCGCAAATCTGATGCTTTTTATATTATACTTTGCAGTTGAAGAAAGAAGAAATTTTTTCTCTATGCTTTCTCGGACGATAATCGGAGTTTTACCAAATGTGATTTCCACCATTCCTTTGGGGATTTTCATTGCTGTCCTGCTCAATATGGAAAACGGAAGCTTTTTTGTTCTCCTGTTCATATTGCCTCTTTTGCTTGCAAGGTACTCCTTCAAACTTTATTGGGAAAGCCATTCTATGCATATGCGAACCATCACTGCATTGACCAGAGCTATCGACGCCAAAGACTCCTATACCCACGGACACTCCGAGCGGGTGGCATTCTTTGCGGAGCAAATTGCACGCTACATGAGACTCCCCAGAAAGATGATAGCTGATATAAGGGTAGCGGCCTTGATTCACGATATCGGAAAAATTGGTATTGAAGATAAAGTGCTGAACAAACCGGGCAGGCTGAACAATGAGGAATTTGAACAAATCAAAAAACATCCTGTTATAGGAAGCCAGATAATTGAAGAAGTTCAATTTTCACAAACTATCGTAGATGCGGTGCTCTATCATCATTGCCATTATGATGGATCCGGGTATCCATGCGGCGGCGACGTCCCCACCCACCAACCTTTGGCAGCTGCAATCCTTGCCATTGCAGACGCCTATGATGCAATGACGACCGACAGACCTTATCGCAAAAAGCTTTCTGATGCCGAAGCGCTCAACATTATACAGGAAAATTCCGGGTCACAGTTTGACCCTGACGTTGTGGAGGCATTTCACAAAGTCATTTATAATATAAATATCGGTTCTAATCCGGTGACATCATGACAGATCGGGATAAGGAGAAAGACCGGCAGGACGCAGGGAGGAATAAAAAGCGATTGGATCATCTGCCAAGGAGGATCTACCTGCCAATAATTGCCCTGGCTGTTGAGTTTTTATTCTTTAAAGGCTCATTCCCTGAGTGGTTTGTTTTTCTCACAGAATACAGTCTGCTGTTTTGGTTTGTACTTTTAAATCTTAGGAATTGGGGGAGCGGGCCATATTTTATAGGGGTCGGGACCCTGTTAAACTTTGCGGTCATAGTTGCAAACGGATTCAGAATGCCGGTGTGGCCCTCGTTTTTTGCAGAGCGCGGAAGTATAGAACTGATGAACGCTTTAATTAAAGACGAAATCTTTGGATATGCGGCTATGGGGCCGGGCTCAAAACTGCCGATCCTCGCCGATATCATCGGGATTTCTTTTTATGGAGATCTTGTGGGCTTTGCCAGCATTGGCGATCTTTTTCTGTTATTGGGGGCCGTTATTTTGATTTATCATATCGTCACATGCAGCAAGGGAAGCCACATATCAGATGAATAGGGTCTTTTCGGACAAAATTCTATAAATTGTGGTGATTTATTGCGATATGGTGGTTTTTTATGATACAATCATTCAATAAATTACCCGTCGTTTTACAATGCCCTGATGTTGTCGCAGGCACCGTAATCGAAAGCATATATAACTGCAGTGGAATTTTAATGACAATATAATAATATTGGAGAATATTGGAGGGAGAAACATGAGAAAGAAGATTTCGTTTCTATTGATAGCCATGATGATGATTGCATCTTTTACCGTTGCATTCGCTTCGAATGAAGGAGTAGTGCCGATATCAGCTGCCGTCAAATCTCCTTTGGATGTTGTGGATACTCAATTTGAATCGGCTGTAAATGCCCTGGTAGAGAAGGGGATTATTTCCGGCTATCCCGATGGAAGCTTCCGACCTGATATAGGAATCAGCAGGGCTGAGGCGTGCATAGTTGCAGTCAAGGCTATGGGCCCGACAGATGAAGAGTTGAATGAGGCTGCAAAAACCGGTTTTACCGATCTTGAAGGCTATGGATGGGCAGAAAAATATATTAATTTTGCGGCGGCAAAAGGTGTTGTTGCCGGTTATCCGGATGGAAGTTTCAGGCCTGCAGATAAGGTGAGCTATGCGGAAATGGCATCTATGCTCATTCGGGCCCTGGGCTATAAGGCCGACGAGCTGACCGGGGATTGGCCTGATAATTACATTTCAAAGGCATCTTCAATAGGAATATTCAAAGGAATCAAATACAGTGCGGATTCAAATGCCACCAGAGGCAATGTAGCCTTGATGACCAATGCAGTAGCGGATAATATTAAGGACGGCACCAAGCCTGAAGAAATTGAAGAGTCCGATGAGAGTAAGGATGAGCCGGGCGAAAGTAAGGACGAACCCGGCAAGGATAAAGATGCGGCAAATTATCTGGCTGACTTCAACGGCAGGGCCTACGGCATTCTTATTAATACGGCAAAGATATTGAACTCAAAAGGCAATACCGTCGATGAGTATGAATTTTTAATCGGGGATAAGATTCTGTACCTTATGACCAATGGCAAATTTGACGCCGATACGGCTGCAACTATCGATGATCATTTTAAAGCAGGGAATTTGTACGGCATGCAAATGAACAACGGGGTAGTGACCGGGTTTGCAACCTCAAATGATGGGTTTTCCGGTTTTAGCAAACCACCCGGGGGATTTGAGGATTTCACCGCAAATGATGGGGTAACAGAAGGCGAATGGGCAAAAGTCAGCGAAGTAAATAACTATGTTATTAAAACAGGAAAAGCATATGGCGATCCGGCGAGGGACATTTATACCGTTTTGTACGATGCCTCGATATATGTTGCCGAAGAAAAAAATGGTGAGGTTACAGGTTACAAATCCGGTAGCATAAGGGATGTAAAAGTGGGTAAAGAAGTGAGACTTTATTCTATTACCGGGGATAATCCGGGGGTAGCAGAGGTTGTTTTAGTAAGAAGTCAAAGCCGCAGGTGATCGCACACGCAAAGCAAATCATATTCACCAAGAGGATAGTCAAAACAGGTTGTCGGGAAAAGCATGTAATAGCAGATATAATAAATATGCCGGAGGGTTAAGAGCCCCCGGCATGTTTAATTTTTTGAAGGCCTTCTATATCCGGGCCAAAATTTCCTCGACATCGGGAAGCTGGGGGATTTCGTACTTCTTGGCCCAAAGGACTTTTCCATCTTCATCTATCAGGATATTTGCCCTTTTTGATGCGCCGTATATATCGCTGAAAACACCGTAGGCTTTGGCAACTTCCCCCAAGGGGTGGAAATCAGCCAAAATGCGCAAATCGCCCAGACAAAGGGCTTTGGCCCAAGCGGATTTACTTGGCTGAGGATCGACACTTAAACCTAAAACTACCGTATTTTTTTCGTCAAATAATTTATAATTTCGATCCAGAGCACGCATTTGATCTGTGCAGACGGACGTCCATGCCAAGGGGTGCCACGACAGCAACACTTTTTTGCCCCTGAATTTGCTGAGGGATACTTCTTCCCCATTCTGATCCAATAATTTAAAATCCGGCGCAACTTCGCCGACCATTATCATATCGTCCATATTTGACCTCCTGATTTTTCTTAAAAGCTATTCGATTATTAGGATACTTTTACCCGTAATACAGGGTTAACAAACGAGTTATGTCATAGTTCAAGTATAATTTCTGTGCTCTTTATATCTGCATCGGCTAAAGTTTAGTCTATTTCGGCCGAATAATGATTAGAGCAAGACTACTTTACAAATAGATCGTCCACCCGACATCAATGCGGCATATCTATCAAGGAAAGGGAAATCAAATGAAATCAATCAAACTCAAACTCTTGCTGGCTTTTCTCGTAATTACTTTAATGTCTAATGTTACCCTCGGTGTCATGACCTTCACATCTATAAGTAAAAAAATTATTCAGGATACTTATGATAATTTAATGGATATGGCAATCAAGGAAGCGGACTATCTGGAGGCATTTATTAGCGGTAATGTTAAATATCTGGGTGCTTTAGCGCAAAATACCGTCGTTACCGAGGAAGAAACAACTTTTGAGGAGCAGCTTACTTTTTTTGAAAAGGAAATGAACAGAACCGAATTTACAAAGTTTGGGTATGCGGATAAATCCGGCCAGGCTGTCCTTTTCAACAGGGATGAAGAAAGGGAAAATATATCCGATCAGGAATATTTTCAAAAGACATTGAGCGGTACGGCCACTTCATCGGATCTGCTGTTTAGTGGGGCAGACGAAAATCCGACAATTATTTTTTCCGCACCGGTTTATAGAGGCGGTTCAATCGTAGGGGTTTTGTTCGGCGGAATAGACGGAATGATACTCAGTGAAATTGTCACAGAACTAAAATATAAAAATACAGGCTATGCTTATATTATAAATAACGAAAGTGTAAATGTCGGTCATAGAACCACGGAATATGTTCTTGACAGGCTAAACGACTTAGAAGATGCAAAGACTGATCCCGAGCTTGCCGAATTAGAAGAGCTGACTAAAAAGATGGTGACACGCACGGCAGGCTATGGAGGGTATACATACAAAGGAATTACGAAAATTGCGGGATTTGCCCCGATTAAAAACACGCCATGGATAGTAATATTCGGCATAGAGCAAAGTGAAGTTACCGGCGAAATGAATAAGATCAGCCGGCAGTTCATCCTCCTGTTCAGCGGGATGGTCATCGTAGGGCTCGTGTTGTTTTTCCTTCTGAGCAGCAGAATTACAGGGAACATCAAAAAAATAACTTTGGCCGCCCAGGATATCGCAAAAGGAAACTTTACTACCGACTTATCTATTGAGTCAAAGGATGAGGTCGGTAAACTGGCAGAGGCTTTTAAACAGACCTTAGACCGTTTGCTCAACTACCAGGGCTATATTGACGAACTATCTTTTGCCCTGGCTCAGATATCCCAAGGAGATCTTCAGGTATCATTGGATATGGATTATTCGGGGTTATTTGGTAAACTTAAAACCAGTCTTGAAGGGCTGACGGAAACATTGAGCGGTACTCTTTCCAGGATCAATCAGGCATCTGAACATGTAAGCATTGCAGCTTCTCAGGTTTCGGACGGTGCTCAGACCCTCGCTGCAGGATCTACAGAGCAAGCTTCATCTATTGAAGAGCTGAGCGCGGCTATAGAACAAATTTCCCGACAGGCGATAGAGAATTCGGAAAATGTCAAAGTAGCTGCTAATCAAATGGATCATGCCGGAGAAGGAGTGAGAAACGGTAACGAGCATATGTCCCAGCTCTCGGAGGCCATGGCTGAAATAGGGTCATCATCCGGACAAATCGCAGATATTACAAAGGTTATCGAAGATATTGCTTTTCAGACTAATATATTGGCATTAAATGCGGCAATCGAAGCGGCAAGAGCCGGCAGTGCGGGAAAGGGTTTTGCCGTTGTGGCAGATGAGGTTAGAAATCTTGCGGCGAAGTCGGGGGAGGCCGCAAAGCAAACGGTTGAATTAATACAAAATTCAGTT
>CAYYHH010000109.1:0-6108 GCA_964471645.1 uncultured Oscillospiraceae bacterium | reverse complement strand
CTGTATTGAGAGAAGAACACTGAGGATCAGTCGATACTAAAGAATTGTTTTACACTGAAAATCAGTTATTTTGCAGAGTTTGGCCAAATTGCCGGATCCTCTTCCAGCAACCAGGTATAGCGCTCGTCGTTGACCCTGGTGGTCCACGGATTGCCCGGCAGATGACGGATCATCCAGCAATACCACATAGCATAACCCGGAGCCGCAACCTGCGGATGAGTGGGTCCCCCTGTAATGTAAAAGGCGCTGTTGTCCGCTATCTTAAATGCTTCCTCGCCCAAGAAAGCCGCACCAAACCCGCTGTCCCTGTCAAACCTGTAGTAATATACCTCCGGCTGATCATGGCCATGGGGAATATAGCTTGACCATTTTCCCGGGAAGTTGATGACCTCCCCCATTACCATATTGGAGTAGGGGGCGTTGCTATAGTCAAATACAGTACGTACTGAGCGTCTTGCCGTATCCCCCCATACATCCTTGCCGAAAATATCGGTTATCACATCTTCTTGGCTGTAAAATTTAGCGGGAAATTCCTTGTCATTGGTGGTTTTCTGCACCAATACCTCCGCATCCGACACAGCGAAGACCTTGGCCTTCTTTCCTTTGGAAACATGGAGCACTATCGGGTTTTCGTCGAAGAGAGAATTTCTTACAGCGTCTTTGGCTCCGCCGTCCCATTCAAAACGAACGGATCCGGAAAGTAACAACAATGCCGCCTCCTTGTCCTCTTCAAAAACCTCCAGTTCGCTGCCTGCAATCATCTTTTCCACACCTATGTCCATCATCATGTCCGGCCGCAATGTCTCCATATTGGAAATTTCGTTATATCCTATTTTTAAGCTTCCTAATCTTTTAATCATTTTCTGCACCGATAATTCTTTAATATTTGATCATAAACTTACGAACGATCTTGACCAGGTCGTCGTATCCTGCCGCAAATTGCTCAAGGGTCTTATTGACCGGCCCGTATGTGTCAAATTCCTTGATGTCCATGCCGTCGTAACCCTTTACAAAATCCGGAAGCTTGCGCAATTCGGCAATAATGGCGGGATCCACTTTATTATCAATTCGTGAAACTACCTCTACATCGGAGTTGTTAAACATCTTCTGATATTTGTAGGGAATGGTCATGACCATGTCACCGCCGATAAATTCGGTCCAGTGCAGTCGATGACGATAAGCCGCCGATAGCATCTTGGTCTTGTAACCCCTCTCTTTGTAGGTTTCATAGGCCTTCTTCACCATGGCCACGCCCGCATAGTTTATGGCGGTCGGATCAATGGCCAGATTATCCCTTTCTACCGTGTATTTGAGCCAGTCATCGATGCGTCCGACCATTATGGTGCAGACCGGATTTATTTCGGAATTGTCAAGACCCTCAGCTTCCCTTCTCTTTAAGCCTCTCTCCACCGCTTCACCTACGGCCAGGGCCTGGCTGGTGCAGAAGGATACCGTAGCATTGATGCTGACGCCGCGGTAGGTCGCCTCTTCGAATCCTTTTATACCTGCCGATGTGGCCGGCATTTTAACCTGCATGTTCTTTGCCAATCCGGCAAAGTACACAGACTGCTCAACCAATCTTTCCGTGTTATTGAAATACTTGGTGTTTGTCTGTATGGAAATGCGTCCTTTCCCCATAGACGAATCAAAAACCGGCTCTAAAAGCTTGGCCCCGTCGATGGCCAGTTTTTCTATGATGATCCATGCCAGCTCATCTTCCGAAGAGGTGGGATTGTCTTTTACCAGCTGAGTAATATAGTCTCTATAACTGTCGAGCTCGGAATCGAGCACTCCTTTTACGATAACAGGGTTGGTCGTTGCTCCCGTTCCTCCCCTTTCGATTGCATATGTCAATTCTTTGATTGAACAAGAATCGTTCCAATAAACCGTGTCAAACTTTTGTGTCATTTCCAACAATTTATCCATAGTTCCTACTCCTTTCAATTTGTATATCGATCCGCATCGATCCGCTGGCAATAATCTCTATAGCTATAACTTACCCTTAATTTACTAATGGCCATCATTTCTTTTTCGCATTCTTTCTCATATCGAAGATAACGGCTATGATTATTATTGCACCTTCAACTATCTGCTGCCAATAAGCATGAATGCCCATCAGGGTCATGCCATTTCTTAAGACCCCCAAAACCAATGCACCGACTACGGCTCCCCAAATAGTACCTATGCCGCCATAGTGGCTTGTTCCGCCGATAGTTGTTGCTGCGATAGCTGTAAGTTCATACCCTGTTGCCGCACCGGGATGTACGCTTCCTACCCTTCCGGCGAATACAATGGCGGCGACAGCCGCACAAATTCCCATAAAAGCATAGATATAAACAAGATTTTTCTTTACGTTGACCCCTGAAATTTCTGCCGCCTTCACATTGCCGCCTATAGCGTAAATATTTTTCCCGAAACTGGTATGCCCCAAAAGGATCCATGTAATAGTGATCATTATCGCGTATACAATTACAGGAACCGGCACCACTCCGATTTTGCTGCCAAAGAACATCATCCCGCCTGTGAACTGGCTGACCGGTTTCCCGCCTGTATAAAGCAAAGTCGCGCCTCTCGCTATAGTCATCATACCCAAAGTGGCGATGAAGGCCGGTATTCCGGTGTAGGCTATAAGCCCTCCGTTTATGGCACCGACCAAAGCGCCTACTGCCAAAGCGGCCAAAACAGGTATTATGACCGGCAAATCCGTAAGTCCTGGATAATATATCGTCGTAGCCGTTGAAATCTGACCGAGGCTGGCGGCTACAACACCTGACAACGCAAGAGTGGAGCCTATGGATAGGTCTATACCTTTCGATGTTATTACCAGAGTCATACCCAATGCCATGATCCCGAAAATACAACTCTGGGTAAGTACGTTAAAAATGTTTGTAGGCGAAAGGAATTTAGGCTGTATCGCCGATATGACTACGATAAGTAATAATAGGACGATCACTATTGCATACTTCTGGAAAAAATCCTTCCATTTCTGTTTCTTGATATCCGCCAATTCCTTGCTGCTGCTTTCTGCCTTTTTGGCCAATTTCTTCGAATCTGCGCTCATTAAACTATCCTCCCTTTAAGATTGTTACGCCGGCAGCTTGGCCTGTTGGCCCGTGGCATAGGTCATTATTTCTTCTTGCGTTAGTTCGTCTGTGTTGTCTATAATTGCAGTAGCCTTACCCTCATGCATAACCATTATCCGATCGCTCATTCCCATAACTTCAGGCAGTTCCGAGGAAACCATAACTATGGATTTTCCCTGCCCTGCCAGATTGGTGATCAACCTGTAGATTTCAGATTTTGCTCCCACATCTATTCCTCTGGTGGGCTCGTCAAGGAAAAGAATTTCGGGTTCCGTAAGAAGCCAACGTGCTACCAACACCTTCTGCTGGTTGCCTCCGGACAAATTCTCTACCTTTTGGTATATTGACGGCGTCTTTATCTTTATTGCATCGACAAAGCCGTTGACATCTTCTATAGCTTTTCTATGGTTCAATAGTTTGGTCTTTTTAATATACTTTATAATGTTGGCAGCTATGATGTTTTGAAATACCGTGAGCATAGGGAATATACCTGTAATGCGGCGATCCTCAGTAAGGAGAGCCATCTTATTTGACTTGGCATCCCTGGGATTGCTGATTTTGACCTCTTTGCCGTCGATAAAAACGTGGCCGTCGGATTTTGAACGGATCCCAAATATTGTTTCAATTACTTCCGTTCTGCCGGCTCCTATGAGGCCGGCTATCCCAAAGATCTCTCCTTTTCTTACTTGGAAAGAGATATCGTGAAAGGTCTTGCCGTAGCACAGATCCTTTACCTCCAGCTTTACATCACCTATTTCACAGGGGATTTTTGGATACATTTCATCTACGCTTCTGCCGACCATCATCCTTATCAGTTCGTTCATTGGAAGGTTTTGTGTTACCGATGTCCCTATATATTCTCCATCCCTGTAAACAGTTACTCTGTCAGTTATTTCGTAAATTTCATCCAATTTATGAGAAATGTAAATCAGTGATTTTCCATCTTCTTTCAGCTTCCGCATCAGCTTGAACAGCTGATCGATTTCCCTGTTTGTCAGTGCAGACGTGGGTTCATCCATTATTATCAGCTTTGCCTTATAGGAAAGGGCCTTAGCTATTTCTATCATCTGCATTTGGGCAACCGTCAATTCAACTACCTTGGTCTTCGGATCGACATTGAAATCGATTTCTTTCAGGACCTCTTTGGTCAGTTCATACATTTTTTTATGGTTAATAATACCCAGTTTATTTTTAGGCTCCCGGCCCAGCCAGATATTTTCCATAATGGAACGATGCTCCACCGGGCTTAGTTCCTGGTGGATCATAGAAATCCCCATGCGAAGAGCATCTGCTGTATTGTAATTTTCTATTTTGTTTCCTTCAAAAAAGATTTGCCCTGAAGTTGGCGGTTGGATCCCGATCAGGCATTTCATCAAGGTGGATTTCCCCGCCCCATTTTCACCGACAAGGGCATGGATCTCTCCATACTTTACATCCAGCTCGACTCCTTTAAGTGCCCTTACGCCAGGAAATGTTTTCACAATGTCCTTCATCTCAAGGATATTTTTTTCTTCAGCCATTGCCATCTCCTTATAAATCATTATTGTAAAACAATATTATTCCATGTGTTTGTGGGAGAGGCGATACCCTCTCCCACAATTATAAACTTCCTAATATAATACAGCCTGTTTTACTGAAAATCAGCAACATTGTCCGGTGTTACTAAAACAAAGTCTACCCATTTGATCGGATCCGATGAACCGCCGCCGAGCAATGCTTCGGCGATTTCAATGGCTCCTGCGCCTTGACCTTTGGCATCCTGCAAAACGGTCGCATCGAGGGTTCCTTCTGCTACCATGTTCACTGCATCGGGAATAGCGTCAACGCCCATTACTATAACGTCTTCTCTTCCGGCTGCCTGCAGTGCCTGAACGGCTCCGATGGCCATGCCGTCATTGTTTGCGAGAACCGCATTTAGACCGTCGCCATAAGCTGTGATCCAGTTCTCGGTAATATTCATTCCTTTATCGTATTGCCAATCGCCGGCTTCTTTTGCGAGTACTTTGATTCCGGGATATTTCCCCAGTATAGATTCGTTTCCTTCGGTTCTCTTTACGGCGCCCTCATTGCTGAGGATACCCATAAGGATTCCTACTCCGCCTTCTTCTCCCATCAACTCGACCAGGTATTCACCTTGGAGCTGGCCGGCTACTATTTCCTGTGAACCTACATAATATACTCCCTCGGGAGGATTGTCGGTTCCGAAAGGATTCCTGTTTACGTAGATTAATGGAATACCGGCTGCGGTAACGGCTTCGGTAATAGGTTGCATTGCGCTGGTGTCTACAGGTACTACCATGATGATGTCGTAACCCTGCTCAATCATGGTGTTGACCTGATCCTGCTGTTTTACTACGTCTTCCTGGGCATCCTGGACGTCTACCGCATAGCCGAGTTCAGCAGCTTTATCTTTGGCCGCATCAACAACGTATGTTTGGAAGGTATCGTTTAGGTTACACTGAGCAAAGCCGATTTTGATGGCTTCATCTCCGGGGCCCTCAGTGTCTCCGTCTCCGTTGCCGCATGCTGCAAACGTTCCGAGTGCAAGCATCAACACCAACAGTACTGCAAGTATCTTTTTCATTTTTTCTCCTCCTAAAAAATCCTAGAATACTTATTATATCAACAGTTTGCTTCACAATTGTTGCACGCTGCCAATACCGCTATCGCTTTTGTTCCAATCCACCCTTGACTCGGGCCTTCATTGTTTTAATCCCAGTTACCAAACGCTGTCAATATCTCTGCTGCATGGCAAATTTCATTCATATTTCGCACGATTTTGACGGTTGAATATCATGGATGAAAACGTTTGCTTTAAAACGATACTATCATTCTAAGAATATTTTGTCAATATAAAATATGATTTGCAATATGCCCGAAAATTATTAATAGTTACGGTTCAAACTGGTTTTTAGGACCGACGGGTACGAAAATGGCGAACAGCTCCGAATGTAGATTATACTCCATGGACCACAGTATAAATAAAACAAATTAATAAATAATAGTCTAGAGGTATCTTGACAAA
>CAYYHH010000108.1:4399-6137 GCA_964471645.1 uncultured Oscillospiraceae bacterium | reverse complement strand
GTATATTATCCTCGATGGATACAACCACATCCTTCAATACTTCATTTGAGAGCATTTCTTTGCTGATCTTTTCACAGGCATGCAGCACCGTTGTGTGATCGCGGTTACCGAAAGCTTCCCCTATTTTTGGAAGGGACAGATCGGTCAGATCTCTGCATATGTACATTGCGATCTGCCTTGGAAAAGCTAAATTGCGGGAACGCTTTGCCGATTCCATGTCGGATATCTTAATATTAAAATGACGGCAAACGTATTGTTTTATGATATCGGGATTAAGCTGCCTGTCGCTGGTTGCAAAGACATCTTTTAAAACCTCTTTAGCCAGCTCTTTATCTACGGGTTGTCCGGTCAGCGATGCATACGCAACTACGCGAATAAATGCCCCTTCCAACTCCCTCACGTTATTCTTGATTTTTTCGGCAATTACGTTGATAACTTCCATGAAATCCTCACTGACCGGTATTTCCTCCAGCTCGGCTTTCTTGCACAAAATAGCAATTCGTGTTTCGAAATCAGGCGGTTGAATATCGGCAATCAAGCCCCATTCAAACCTGGATCTCAGTCTTTCTTCCAGAGTGGCAATAGCCTTGGGAGGACGGTCGCTTGAGAGGATTATTCGCTTATTGGCATCGTAAAGGGTATTAAAGGTATGAAAGATTTCTTCTTGTACCCTCTCCTTTTTCTCCAGGAATTGTATATCGTCAATCAGCAATACATCTATATTTCTGTACTTATTTCTGAAGCCGGCGGTATTGCTGTCCCGGATCGATTTTATAAACTCATTTGTAAACATCTCCGATGATACATATAGTACTTTTAATTGAGGCGTGTTTCTGACTATGTGATGTCCGATGGCATGCATTAAATGTGTTTTCCCCAACCCGGCACCGCCGTATAAAAAGAGAGGATTATATTGATCGGACAAAGGCATTTCGGCTACCGCCAATGACGCAGCATGGGCGAACTGGCTATTTTTACCTACGACGAAAGTGCCGAAAACATATTTAGGGTTTAAATATAATTCGTCGGTGAAAGTTTGTGATAAAGTGTTAGCTTTTTGTTTTTGTAAGGTTTCTACTTCTTCGGGGTCCATGAAAACGGGCTGAAGCTTGATACCAAAGGCTTGCTTTATTGCCGCTTCTATTATACTGCTGTAACGGTCTTCTAAAATGTTTTTTCCTATTCCCCCGCCAAGGACCAGATATAGACAGCCTTTTTCCTCATCTAAACGGAAAGGGGTGAGAGGATCTATCCAGGTATCGTAACTTACGGCTGTCATCTCGGGCCTTAAAAATTCTAATGTTTTTTCCCAGGATTTTTCCAAATTGTTCATTAGTTATTCCTTTTCATAGCTGATACGGATCTATGTTGTATAATATTTGTGGTAAGTAGTTGTTTCTTAATCATACCGAAAAAGTTATCCACAGGCAATACTAAATAAAAATTCATTTATATCAATGCCGGTAAAAGATTCCCACAGGTTGTTGAAAAGAATATCAACAAAATTCAAGGACATATATATTAAAAAATATAGCACGTATTAGGGCGAAAACAAAGCGTTTAAGAAAGGAAAAAGGCAAAGGTTGATTTATTAAAATAAAATAATATTTCGTTGAATTAAGGCAAGATTTAAGGTATAATGAGAAGTCATTGAGAAATTGATAAAGTTGACATAATTTTAAGAGTTCGTGGGAAACAGGAGGACGACAAATGGCGGCAGCAAATGTAAAGCAGCAAC
>CAYYHH010000108.1:0-4389 GCA_964471645.1 uncultured Oscillospiraceae bacterium | reverse complement strand
AGGTTTAGAGCCCGTAAGAAAGCGCCCCGGTATGTATATAGGTACCACAGGGCCAAAGGGTTTACATCATTTGGTATATGAAGTAGTAGATAACAGCGTAGATGAGGCTATAGCAGGTTTTTGCAAGAATATTATCGTTATTATCAAAGCCGATAATTCTATTATTGTTGAAGATGATGGCAGAGGGATGCCGGTGGACTTGCACCCCAAACTTAAAATACCCGCAGTAGAAGTAATTCACACTGTTCTTCACGCCGGCGGAAAATTCGGCGGCGGAGGCTACAAGGTATCCGGAGGTCTGCACGGTGTAGGTGCGTCTGTGGTAAATGCGCTTTCGGAAATAATGGAAGTAGAAATAAGAAGGAACGGTAATATCTACAAACAGGTTTATTCAAAGGGTAAAACAATGACCCCCCTGGAAATTGTGGGTGAATCGGGGAGGAAAACCGGATCTAAAACCATGTTTAAACCTGATCCGGATATTTTCGATGAAATCGAGTTCAGCTATGACACTCTGGAGCACAGGCTTCGGGAAATGGCTTTTCTTAATAAAGGTGTAAAAATTCAGCTTATAGATGAAAGAGAAGGCCAAAAGAAAAAAGAGCTGTTCCACTACGAAGGCGGCATAAAAGAATATGTAAAATACATGAATAAGAATAAAGAGACTATTCATCAGGATGTTATATACTTTGAGCTTGTGAAAAAAGATATGGAACTGGAAATTGCGATGCAGTATACGGATCGTTACAACGAGCTCATTCTTTCCTATGCCAATAATATCAACACCACCGAGGGAGGCACCCACATGATAGGGTTCAGGTCTGCCCTCACGCGGGTTTTCAACGACTATGCGAAGAGGTGCAAATTTATCAAGGAAGGCGAAGAGGGGCTTTCGGGTGAGGACGTCAGAGAAGGACTGACGGCAATCGTATCTGTAAAATTGCTCTCCCCGCAATTTGAAGGACAGACTAAAACAAAGCTTGGAAACAGTGAAATGCGTGGATTCGTGGAGACGACAACCAATGAAAACCTCATGGCATTCCTGGAAGAAAATCCCCAGCAATCCAGGGTGATTTTAGATAAATGTTTAAGGGCTTCCAGAGCAAGGGAGGCCGCAAGAAAAGCAAGAGAACTTACCAGGAGAAAAGGAGTTCTGGACAGCATTGCATTGCCGGGTAAGTTATCCGATTGCTCGGAAAAAGATCCGTCGCTTTCAGAGATATTCCTTGTTGAAGGAGATTCTGCCGGCGGGTCTGCCAAAATGGGCAGAGACAGACAAAGGCAGGCTATATTGCCTCTGAGAGGTAAAATATTAAATGTTGAGAAAGCCCGGCTTGACAAGATTCTCAATTCCGAGGAAATTAAAAACATGATTACCGCCTTCGGCTGCAATATAGGCGAAGATTTTAACGAGGACAAGCTGCGGTATCACAAGATCATTATAATGACGGATGCTGACGTTGACGGGGCGCATATCCGGACGCTGCTGTTGACATTTTTCTATCGCTACATGAAACCATTGATTGAAGGGGGCTATGTGTACATTGCACAACCGCCTCTTTACCGCACGACAAAAGGAAAAGAAGTATACTATACCTACTCAGAACGCGAGCAGGAAAAGTTGTTAAATGAACTGGGACGGCAGGGAATCAAGTCAACCCAGCGTTACAAAGGACTTGGAGAAATGGATGCGGAGCAGCTTTGGGAGACGACCATGGACTTCAACAAGCGCACCCTGGTACAAGTCACCATTGAAGATATGGCCAAGGCCGATGATATTTTCACTATTCTCATGGGGGATAAGGTACCTCCCAGAAAGAAATTTATCGAGGAAAATGCCAAATACGTAAGGAATCTGGATATTTAAGGAGGCATCATGACAAGCTTTTTAGAAGATTCTAAATTAATACAGACCGAAATACATGATGAGATGAAGACTTCCTACATCGATTATGCTATGAGTGTCATTGTGGGGAGAGCCCTTCCCGATGTCAGGGACGGGCTGAAGCCGGTCCACAGAAGAATTCTCTACGGTATGTCCGAACTGGGGCTGTCACCGGACAAACCCCACAAAAAATCGGCGCGTATCGTGGGTGAAGTTATGGGTAAATACCACCCTCACGGCGACAGTTCGGTATACGATGCCATGGTAAGGCTTGCACAGGATTTTTCTATCCGCTACATGCTTGTTGACGGACACGGAAACTTTGGCTCTGTGGACGGAGACAGCGCTGCGGCCATGCGTTACACCGAAGCCAGGATGACACCTTTTGCACTGGAAATGCTCCGGGATATAGATAAAGAAACTGTAGATTTTGCGCCGAATTTCGACGGTGAAGAAAAAGAACCGACAGTGCTTCCTTCGAGATTTCCCAATCTCCTGGTCAACGGCAGCAACGGTATAGCTGTTGGAATGGCTACCTCTATCCCTCCCCACAACCTGGGAGAGATTATAGACGCGTCGGTCTTCATGATCGATAACAAGGATGCGGACATAAACGATTTACTGAAAATCGTCAAAGGACCTGATTTTCCCACAGGTGCGATCATTATGGGCAAAAGCAGTGCAAAGCAGGCCTACCGCACCGGGCAGGGACGTGTTCTGGTTCGTTCTAAGACCGAGATAGAAGAAACAAATAAGGGCAGACAGCAGATTGTTGTCAAAGAGATCCCATATCAGGTAAATAAATCCAGAGTAATCGAAAAGATTGCAGACCTTATTAAGGATAAAAAGCTCGACGGAATTTCTGACGTAAGAGACGAATCAAACCGCGACGGTACTCGTATTGTCATTGAACTGAAAAGGGATGCAAATCCTCAGATCACATTGAACCGGCTATTTAAGCACACTCAGCTTCAGGAGACGTTCAGCATGATAATGCTGGCCCTTGTTGACGGCCAACCAAAAATCCTGACTTTGAAAGAAATGCTGGAGCAATACCTGTTGCACCAAAAGGATGTTGTCACCCGGAGAACTCAGTTCGATCTGAGAAAAGCCGAGGCAAGGGCGCATATACTGGAGGGGTTGCGCATCGCTCTGGACAATATTGATGCGATAATAAAAATAATACGTGAAAGCTATAATGATGCAAAACAGCGGCTCATGGATGCTTTCGGACTTTCCGATATACAGGCTCAGGCGATTTTGGATATGAGACTTGCAAGGCTGCAAGGTCTGGAAAGAGAGAAAATCGAAAGCGAATATGCCGAGTTGATGAAACAGATAGCATGGCTGAAACAATTGCTGGCAGATGAGGCTCTTCTTATGAATGTTATTAAAGAAGAGTTGCTGGAAATCAAAAAGAGATTTGCGGACAAAAGAAGGACCAAAATTATGGCCGATGCAGAGGAAATAGAAGAAGAGGACATGATTCAGGAGGAAAAAGTGGCCGTCACCCTGACTCACTTGGGCTATATCAAGAGGGTCTCGGCAGATACTTATAAAACCCAAAGAAGAGGAGGCAGGGGTATTACTGCACTGACCACCAGGGACAATGATTTCGTTAAGGATTTGATAATGACGTCGACACACGACTATCTGATGTTTTTCACAAATACGGGGAAGGCGCACAGAACGAAAGCCTATGAAATTCCTGAGGCGCAGAGGACGGCTAAAGGGACCCCGGCCGTGAATTTCCTCAACCTCATGCAGAGGGAAAGGATTACAGCGGTTATACCTATAGAGAGTTTTTCGACGGACAGATATCTCATATGCGTAACCAAAAAAGGAATAATCAAAAAAACGAATATTTCACAATTCGACACTAACCGTAAAACAGGATTGATTGCCATCAACCTGAAGGATGGTGATGAACTGATCGGAATCAAGGAAACGACCGGCACAAGCAATGTGATAATCGTGACCAAAAACGGTAAAAGTATATGTTTCAGCGAGGATGATGTAAGGCCAATGGGAAGATTGGCAGGGGGAGTAAGGGCTATCACCCTGGAAAAGGATGATGAAGTGGTAGCAATGGAGCTGGCGGAAAAGGACGAGGAGCTGTTGGTGGTCACCCAATCAGGCTATGGGAAGCGCACCGCTGTCAAAGAATATAAGGTACAGGCAAGGGGCGGAAAAGGCCTTTTGACATACAACAAGAGCAAATTCGACAAAACGGGCGCTTTGATCGGCGCCATGGTGGTCAACGAGCAGGATGAGATTTTACTCATCAATTCTGACGGCATAATAATCAGAATAAGGGCCGACGAGGTTTCCAAATTGGGAAGAGCAACTCAAGGCGTTAAGATAATGAAGGTCGAGGACGACTGCAATATCATAGCTTTAGCTAAAGTCATAAGGGAAGATGAACAAGACGATGATGAAATCCCTGATAATGGAAAACCTGAAGAAAATGAACCTGCCGGAAATAAAGACAATCAAATGAAACT
>CAYYHH010000107.1:0-6153 GCA_964471645.1 uncultured Oscillospiraceae bacterium | reverse complement strand
CTTCTCCTTCATGCGGCGGCTCCGCGCTGCCGATAACATCAATACTGCCGGCATCAATGGTATCATCCGCACCGGAATAATCGGAATCGGAATTAGAATCGGGATCGGAATCGGAATCGTATTTAATATTCACCAATATTACATTTCCCTCGTCAACCTCAGGATCCAGATCAATCAGCTTGAAAATTCGTTCAGCACCGGCCAGAGCATTCAAAACTGAATTGAAAAGCTGTGACAGTTGGGTGATCGGGTGTGAAAAGGATCGTGTATACTGCAAAAACGATGCGATTGTGCCCAGATCCATCCGCCCTGCTATGGCCAAAGCGGCACCGGAAGCTGCAGTTATGGCATAAAGCACGTATGAAAGGTTACCCATTATAGGCATCAAAATGTTGGCAAAGGTGTTGGCGCTGGATGCCGCCCTGAAAAGCTCATCATTCCTGCCGTCAAACCCTTCTGTCACCATAGTCTCATGAGAAAAGACTTTCACAACCTTCTGCCCTTCGATCATCTCTTCAACGTAACCGTTGACTTTGCCCAAAGACTCTTGCTGTCTTTTGAAATAGGCCGCCGTCCGCTTGCCTATCTTTGCTATCACCATCAGCATAATAACCAGCATTAAAACAACCAGAAGGGTCAGCAGAGGGCTCAGCACCAGCATCATTATGAAGACGCCCCCGACAGTAATGCCGGATGAGATCAGCTGGGGGACACCCATAGAAATCATTTCTCTGAGCGTATCTGTATCGTTTGTAAAGTGGCTCATCAGCTCACCGTGGGTATGTGTGTCAAAATGGCTGATGGGGAGCCTTTCCATATGGGTGAACAAATCATTGCGGACCTTGAATAAAGCATTGGTGGCAACGTTTATCATGAGTCTGCTGTATGCATAGGTGGATAATGCGCCGATCAAATAGATCCCGCCCATGATTGTGAGCATACCGATGAATCCTGTCAGATCCGGGTTCTCACTGCCTATATAGGGCACAATATAATTGTTTATAAGGGGCTTTATAAAATAAGTTCCCGCGACGCCCGCGGCCGAACTGACGATTATACTGATCCCGATAAGTATCAGGAGCAGTTCCTGCCCTTGCATATATGAAAGTATTCTTTTAACAGTCTTTCTTACATTTTCGGGTTTTGCCATGGGACCCCGCCTTCCTTGTCCCGGCCCCGGTCCGCGGACGGGCCCCGGTCTTGGTCCTGACATTTAAGCCACCCCCTTTTTCTGTGATTCGTATACTTCTCTGTAGATCATGTTAGTTGCAAGCAGCTCATCATGGGTGCCTACCGCATTTATTCGCCCGTCGTCCATAACGATGATTTTGTCTGACTCCATAACGGAAGCGATCCTTTGCGCAATTATTATCGTTGTTGTCCCCTTGAGTTTTTCCTTCAAGGCCGATCTGATCATACTGTCGGTGTTGGTGTCCACCGCACTGGTGCTGTCGTCAAGAATGATAACCTTTGGTTTTTTTAACAGGGCCCTTGCTATGCAAAGCCTCTGTTTTTGCCCGCCTGACAAATTTACCCCTCCCTGACCGAGCAGAGTATCGTATCCTTCGGGGAAAGATGTTATAAACCCGTGGGCGGCAGCGACCTTGCAAGCCTCTTCAATCTGCTCATCGGTAGCCGCACTGTCTCCCCATCTCAAATTCTCCTTTATAGTACCTGAAAACAGCACGTTTTTCTGGAGAACCATAGCCACAGAGTCCCGCAGGTCCTTTAGCGAATAGTCTCTTACGTCGATCCCTCCCAACATAACTTTCCCCTCTTTTACATCGTAGAGTCTGGGTATAAGCTGGACCAGGGTAGTCTTGCCCGAACCGGTTCCACCGATCACTCCGACGGTTTCACCGGAACGTATGTGCAGATCGATATCTGTCAGCGTAAGATTTTCTGCATCTTTTGCATAGCTGAAAGATACTTTTTCGAATGTTATGGATCCTTCTTTCGGTAAGGTCGAATCTTCTGAGGTTGATTCCGCCAGGATCGATTCCCCCTTATCCAATATATCTATTTCCTCTTCCAGGACTTCCAGGATTCTCGTCACCGAAGCCTTCGATATCACTATGTTAATAAATACCATAGCCACCATCATAAGTGACATCAATATTTGTGTGACATAGCTGAGGAATCCCATCAGTTCGCCCGGCTGCATTGATCCGGCAATGATCAGGTTTCCGCCGAGCCATATCACGCTTATCATGCATGCGTACATCACCAGCTGCATCATCGGCATGTTGAATATTACTATCCTTTCGGCACGCCTTTGTGTATCCCTGAGCTTTGCAGCGGCGTCACGGAATTTCTCGCTTTCTTCCCCTTCTCTCACATATGCCTTGACAACGCGAATTGCCGTCAGGTTTTCCTGTACTGCCGAATTCAACCTGTCATATTTTTTGAGCATTACCTGGAATTTGGGAAAGGCCTTTGACATTATAACGGACAGTCCGACGGCAAGAACGGGGACGGCCACGAAGAAAACCATAGATAATTCAGCATTTATATATATTGCAAACCCGGTTGCAAAGATCATCATTATGGGAGCTCGAACGAGCATTCTCAACATCATCATCACTACGCTCTGAGTGTTGGTCACATCGGTTGTAAGACGGGTGATCAATGATGCGGTTCCGAACTTATCCATATTTGAAAATGAAAATTCCTGCACTTTTCCGAACAGCCGATGACGGAGGTTTTTAGCAAAACCCATAGCGGCCAAAGCCGCAAACCTGCCGGCCAAAGCCCCGAAAGCCAATGCTAACAGAGCCATTGCAACCATCAAACCGCCGACCTTTAAAACATATTGCATATCACCGTTTTTTATACCCACATCGATTATTTTCGCCATTAAAAAAGGGATGATAACCTCCAGGACGGTTTCCCCCATAATGGTCAACGGTGCTAAAACGGCATATTTTTTATATCCTTCCAAAAAAGGAAACAGCTTTGTAATCATATAATATCCTCTTCAATCTCTGTTTGCTGCTGCTCGGGCTATTTGGTGCTGTCTGGTGCTGTTGTTCGGCGATGTTTGGTGCTGTCTGGCACCGGATACTCGGCACAACCACCTGTACGCAGCACGGCAGGCAGGTGCGCAGCACGCCCGACAATCTTGCGTGCATCGTACCAGACACAACCCAAGCCACAGTATGAATTATACTACATTGAGGATAATTATCAACATTCAGGATAATAGAGGCATGGCCTCAGCATAAACCTGCATCTTAATGAAAAGAACCATAAAATAATACGAGGGTCTACTGAACAAGTCGGTATAAAAAAAGCGACTGGTTCAGCGCAGGCGAAGCCGAAGCGTTACTTTACCAAAACAACGATTACGGTCATATCATCCTTCTCGCGAAGGCCGTATTTTTGCACTGCCCTGCTTATTATGAGATCTGCCATAGTCTGAGGATCCCTGGACTTGATCTCTTCAATAACGTTTTCCACCCATTCCAGCCCGTCTGCCAGTCTTTCGGCATCTGTGATCCCATCAGAAACAATTATAAATTCATCGCCCTTTTTAAGTTGCATTGAAATGGATTCCATGGGAATTTTTTCGATTATACCCATCGGTAACGCCGGTATCTTGATGGCTTTTACTGTATCGCCCCTCTTGATAAAACCCGCTGATGCCCCGATTTTAAATATTTTGATCCTGCCGGTATACAAGTTTATAAAGCCCATGTCCAAGGTAGAAAATATCTCATCGTTGGATTTTTGCAGAAGTATGGAATTGACCATTCGCAGGGCCAGTTCAACATCGAAGCCGGCCTTGACCAGGTTGTAAAGGGTGTTGACAGTCAGGCTGCTCTCTTCTGCGGCACGGACCCCCTGGCCCATTCCGTCGCTTAATGCTATCAGATATTCTCCTTCATTTACAGGCGTATACAGACAGCTGTCTCCGGATATTTTGCCTTCCTTAGCATAACTGGCCATGCCTATCTGCAGTTCATATCTTTTGTTTTTGGGCTGAAGCGGCGGATTTTGCGATGATACCTCTGCTGCCATTTTGTCCAGTGCCCTGGCCATACCCTTGAATTGCCTAGCCAGGATGTCCCTGGCCGGCTGATATTCTCCCATGCTTCCGCTTGTCAAGGCTAATTTATTGAAAAGATCGGCGTATTCTTTTATCTGCTCTTTAACCTTTTTTCTTGCGGTCAATTCATAGAAATTATCATCCTTTTTCAGCAGGGACAGGAATCTTACCGGGAATTCCATGACTCTTGCCGGGATCAAACTAAAAATCACTGCGGCTGCGATCGGTTCATATATAGAAACATACATCCCGGGAAAGCCCTTTAAAACTCCGAAAATCAGGGCAGTTCCTGCAAAGCTGATCCCCGCCATCCACCTTCGGTTACCATGAAACAGTCCGCCTACTGCACCGCAACTACCCAATATTCCGGCTAAAGCAGGGGTTTCAAGGGTAAGCAACATGACTATAAAACCGCCCAATATGCCTGCCAGACCTCCTTCTGCGGCTCCCATACAATAACCTACTGTCAATGTGATAAGAAAGGCGATTACATGCAGAACAGAAACAGGTCCAACGTGGATAAACGCTAAATTCCCCGATGCTATCAGTATTATCGCCACGGTTGCCATCACCGCTTCAAGAGGATTACTGCAGGTTTCCGCGCCTTGATCCAACAGTCGAAAAAATACCCAAAAGATATAAACGGATGCGAACAGCAACAGTAAGTCCATTGCCATATTGCCGCCATTATATAAATAAAGGGAACCGGACCAAAGATAATATGCCACCTTGGAACAGATCATTAAAGCCCCGGCTATCAGTGTTTTTAATGACAGAGGAAATTTCCTGACTCCTGGTAATAAAAAAGCGACAGAACATATGAGCAGCGCAGACAGATCGCCGGTATAATTATAGCTGCTTTTTATAACGGACAACATGCCGATGCCTATAAATGGCAATGCATATATATTGGCTTTGCCCCTCACCAATAAAACTGTAATGAAAGCAAGTGAAACGGGCTCAATCGAGTTGCCGAGAGCTGCCCGGCCGATAATCAGTGAAAGGCTCAGAGTCACTGCCACCCTTATAACAAACTGCTTGTCCACAAGAATGATTTGTTTAGCCTTACCGTGCTTTCCCTTGAAAAAAACGCTTCTAAGGTTGTCCAACAAAAGTTCCACAGCAAATCCCCTCCTTTTTTTCATCATAATAGGAGAGAAATACGAAAACTGTAGAAGCTTGTCAATGAAACAAAGTATTTTTGTTTTTAAGCGGATAATTGATTAAATATTGAAAAAACGCTTTGCATTTTCACAGGTGATCCGGGCTGTTTCCTCATAGGAAAGACCTTTTAATTCCGCAACCTTTTTAGCAGTATACTCAACGTAAGGAGAACGATTGGGTTTCCCCCTAAAGGGCTCCGGCGTAAGGTAAGGCGCATCCGTTTCCACCAGCATCCGTTCAATGGGCAAAGCCTCGACGACTTCGATCAGCTTTCGTGCGTTTTTGTAGGTCACAGGGCCGGCGATGGAAATCGTTGCCCCCAATTTTAAATATTGTTCGGCAAGTTCCCTGCTTCCCGAATAACAGTGCATCAGCAGACGGGCATCCGGGGAGCCATCGGCATGGGACGGAAATCGGTCGGTTCTGTCTTTCCCGAACACCCCTTCTTCTTTGAGAATCTGCATGACGTCGTTGTTGGCATCCCTGTCGTGGATCACTATCGGCATAACTAGTTCCAACGCCAGTCGGATTTGCCTTCTGAACCAGTGTCGCTGCACTTCCGGGTCGGAAATATTACGGAAATAGTCAAGTCCTATTTCTCCGATGGCTTGGACTTTAGGCTTCTTCGCAAGTCCTTTCAGAAGAACTATATCTTCTTCGCACATTTTATCCGCATTATGAGGATGAAAGCCTACAGCCGCATAGCACCAGCTGTGAGCTTTCGCATGATTGCAGGCCATATATGAACTTTCCAGATCAAAACCCACATCCATCACATAGGAAATATCCGAATCTTCTATTGCTTCGATAAGCTTTTGTCTTTGGCTCGGATTATAGGTCTCATTATTAATATGGGCATGTGAATCAAATAGCATCTTATCCTCCATAATTATATTGCAATACGCAACTGCGAGCACAGTCGAAAGCGGCATAGCCCTTGG
>CAYYHH010000106.1:3421-6203 GCA_964471645.1 uncultured Oscillospiraceae bacterium | reverse complement strand
ATGTTAATAAAAGCGCAAGCCTTTTTCAGGGTGGTATTTGTTTAAAATGTTAAAAAACTAACGCAGAATCTTCAAATAATATGACGTTAAACCATTGACAAACAGAGCTACATTTGAGAGAATTGAAAATATTTTGGGTAGGAGGACAGTATGAAGACAAAGATTGTTATAGTCGGTGCAGGGTATGCGGGTATCCTCACGGCTAAAAAGCTGGCAAAAAAGTTTAAGAAAAACGATGATGTGTCGATAACCGTCGTTGACAAAAATCCGTTTCATGCTCTGTTGACAGAGCTCCATGAGGTGGCAGCCAACCGCGTTGACGAAGACAGCATCAGGGTCAGTTTGAAAAAGGTATTTGCAGGCCGAAAAGTAGATGTCAGACTGGATACAATTACATCTTTCGATTTTGCTAACAAAAAAGCTATCGGAAAGCAAGAAACCTATGAATACGATTACTTAGTTTTAAGTGCGGGTTCCAAGCCCACCTTCTTTGGAGTACCCGGGGCGGAGGAGCATTCTTTCAAGTTGTGGTCTTACGATGACGCCGTAATAATCAGACATCATCTTATTAATTTATTCCGTAGGGCTTGCCGTATCTCCGACAGGGAGGAAAGGCGCAAGCTTCTTTCAATTTTTATAGTCGGTGCCGGATTCACCGGTGTCGAGATGGCAGGCGAACTTGCCGAATACTTGCCTATAATTTGTGATAAATTTGAAATTGACAGGGAAGACGTGAATATATCCCTGGTGGACATATTGGATCGTACGATCCCCAACCTTCCCGCCGAGCTTTCGGTTAAGGTTGAGAAAAGACTGAGGAAAATGGGTGTCAATATAATTCTGGGTGCCAACGTTTGTGGCATCGGTGAGGACTATATTGAGACGAAGCCGGCCGGAGGGGATGTTTGCACGAGAAGAGATGCCTCAACCGTAATATGGGGCGCCGGAATTGAAAGCGCAGACATTACCGGCGAAGCTGCAAAGGTGTTGGAATCTGCCAATCGCGGCAGGATCAAGATAGATCCAAACCTTCGTTCTGTAGATAATCCCGATGTATTTGTTATCGGTGATAACATGCTGTATACACCTGAAGGAGCGGAAAGACCGGTTCCTCAGGTTGTTGAAAACTGCGAGCACAGCGCCGCAACCGCAGCCCATAATCTGGAAAGCCTCATAACCGGAAAAGGCGAGCTGGAGAAGTATGACCCCAAATTCCATGGGTTTATGGTATGTATAGGCGGCCGTTACGGTGTAGCAAGAGTCGGCTTCCCGAACTTTATGATCAACCTGCCATCCTTCTTTGCAATGATGGCAAAGCATGCGATCAACATGATATACTTCGTGCAGGTTTTGGGATGGAATAAGGTGTGGAGCTACAGCAAGCATGAATTCTTCACGATTCGCCATTGCAGAAGCTACGTCGGCGGCCATTTTTCCAACCGGACACCAAGCTTTCTTCTAGTCCCGCTTCGGGTATGGCTTGGAGGTGTATGGCTCTTTGAAGGTATAATGAAGGCGACGGAGGGCTGGCTTTCCGAACCTAAGCTTCAAGGATTTTTCGGCGGGGCAAAAGCATGGTATGACGGCATTGTGGGCGGAGGGACCGATGGGGCTACCCAGGCCACAGGAGAGGCTGCTGCTGCCGTGGCGGATGCCGTGACCTCGGCTACCGGTGCGGATGGAGGCGAAGCTGTCGCAACGATGGGCACAACCATCATGAACTGGGATTTCCTTGGTTTGTTCAGAGCGATATTTGTCAGCGGCAAAGAGATTGCCCAGTCATCTTTAAGCGACTATGCATTTAAATTTGATATACCGGTCATGAACTGGTTCCTGGATACAGTTGTTTTGTCAAGCAATGGTATACAGATTGCAATGCAGGCCTTTATTGTCATCGCGGAAATACTGATAGGGTTAGCCTTGATCGGCGGATTATTTACAACACCCGCAGCCGGACTGTCGCTTATATTGCAGTTCATGTTCGTTTGTACCACAGGGCTTTACCTCGGAACATTCTGGATGATATTTGCCGGGATTGCAGTGCTCATCGCAGGAGGCAGATCCTTCGGACTTGATTATTATGTATTACCGGCTATGCAGAAGAGATGGAAGAAGATTCCTTGGGTGAGAAAGCTGTATATATATAATGACTAAGGATTTCAGTAAAAAACAAAATATAGTCAGCAGCGGTGTGGAGTTGGTCAACCTCAGCAGGGCCAACGAACTCGTAGAGGCGGAGGTAGATAGAACCCTATCTACCTCACCTTTTGTCATCCGGGAATACATGAAACACCTTGCCTTGTCAACGGGCAAGCATATCAGAGCCACATCGCTCCTGGTGAGCGCAATGGATTCCGATGACCTGATAAACGTCGATGCGATAAAATTTGCCGCCGCCATCGAATTGATACATCTGGCCACATTGGTTCACGATGATATAATCGATAATGCGGATCTGAGAAGGGGAGAGCTGTCGCTGCAAAAAAAATACGGTAAACGCACAGCTGTAATTTGCGGGGACTACCTTCTTTGCGTTGCTCTTAAAACTGCGGCAGATGTAAAGGACAAGGACAGATATGTCAAATTCAATGCACCCGATTATATGAGCAGGGTCTGCCTTGGTGAGTTGAACCAACATACCAATAACGGCAATTTTGAGCTTTCGACCTATCGATATCTGAAAATCATCGCCGGAAAAACAGCGGCTTTGTTCGAGGCGTCCTTCCATGCAGGGGCATTGCTTTGCGAAAAGGATGAGGCCAAGTTGAGGCAGTATGCCAGG
>CAYYHH010000106.1:0-3411 GCA_964471645.1 uncultured Oscillospiraceae bacterium | reverse complement strand
AGCCTGTTGGATCGGATTACGATCAAAATGTCGTCACTTTGCCTATGATACATGCGTTCAAGCAAATGAGCAGCATTAAGGAGAAGGCAATTGCCGGAGAGGCTACCCGTGAAGATGTTGACATGGCCGTACAGAAGACAGGGGGACTGGCATACACCAGGCTGTTAGCGAAAAAATATCACAATAAATCCATGGATATAATAAACACAATGGATATTACCGACGCAAAAAAAGAGAACTTGCTGGGCATTTTAAATAAAGCATATCGCGTTTTTTAACCGGTAAACGATTGGGAGGGGCTTTTGTGATTGCGGGTTTTCTTAAATATGTGGAAATCAAGACGAAAATAACAAGCATATTCGCATTCCTGATGTCAATGAGTTACCTTTTCTACGCAGGGCAACCTATGTCACCTCTGAAAACGTCAGTATTCTTTGCGGGCATGTTCCTTTTCGATCTGACTACCACGGCAATCAACAATTACATAGATACGAAAACCAATGATCAAAGATTGCCCTTCAAAAGAAAATATGCTCTTGCAATGATTTACACGCTCTTTACCATCAGCGCCGCCCTTGGAATATGGCTGGTAATATTGACAGATTTCATCGTCTTGCTCCTGGGAGGGATCTGCTTTGCGATCGGCGTGCTTTATACCTACGGGCCTGTCCCCATATCCAGACAACCTTGGGGCGAGATCTTCTCGGGTGTGTTTTACGGTCTGCTGATCCCCTTGCTGTTTCTTTATATCAATATGCCCGACGGTTATTATGCAACTATCGATATAAGCAGGGATGCCATAGGAATGCAAATAATGGTCGTGCCGGCACTGACGGTGATATTGCTTTCTGTAAATCCGGTATGCTGTACCGCAAATATTATGTTGGCAAACAATATATGCGATCTGGAGAAGGATGTAAAGGTAAAAAGATATACTTTGCCCTATTATCTGGGGGAGAAGGCGCTGGATTTGTTTGCCCGGATGTATTATGCAACATACGTGGCGACGGTAATAATGGTAATTATGAAAATGCTGCACCCCATTTGCCTGCTGTCCCTGTTGACGATAATACCGGTGCAAAAGAATATTAAGATATTTTCATTAAAGCAGGAAAAAGACACGACATTCCTTCTCTCCATTAAGAATTATATTATTATAATGAGTGCATTTACCCTGACAATTTTTTTAAGCGGACTGCTTTAGCAGACGGAAAAGACAATGAAATTTTTTAAAAGATCAGATGTATTGATAATAGGAGTGCTGCTGGTTTTAAGCATTGGATTCAGGTTTGCTTACGATTATATATCCCGGGACAAACCGGTCAAAGCAGAGATCTACTATTATTCCCAGCTGGTGGAAACGGTTACTTTGAAGGGCGGGGAGGAAAGGGAGTTTTCAATTCCTCAAAATCCCAACGTAGTGTTCCGCATGGATAAAGACGGGAATATTGCATTCATTGCTTCCGATTGCCCTGACAAGGTCTGCGTTAAGACGGGAAAGCTCCACAGAATAGGTGAATACGCAGCATGTCTTCCAAATGGTATAATTCTTAAGATAGTGCCTGAGGGGGAAAGAGACGACGAAGATTTAGATATTATCGTAGGGAATTAGAGGTTGATCAGAAGTAAGATGGCGGAGCGTATGGTTATTAAGAACCCTTTGGGAGAAATGAACAAGACACAGAGCATGGTATTGGCGGCAATGATATTTGCGGTAGCTGTAGTTTTGGCATTTGTTGAAAATATGTTGCCTCCCCTGCCGATCGTCGTGCCCGGAGTCAAATTCGGATTATCAAATATCGCGGTTATGTATGCACTGTTTTTTCTGGGTGCCAGGTACGCTTTTCTCATTGCCTTTTTAAAAGGGGGATTTGTATTTATTACCAGGGGAATAATTGCCGGTGCTTTAAGCATTTCCGGGGGAATACTATCCGTAACAGTGATGCTTTTGCTGCTTTTCGTCATCAAGGAAAAGATCTCATATTTGAGCATCAGTATCTTTGGGGCGGTTTCACATAATATTGGACAATTCCTTGTTATAACTGCCCTTTACACGGGTATGAATATGTTGCCCTACCTGCCGGTGCTGCTGGTTTCCGGCGTTGTGGCGGGGATAGTCACATCAACATTACTTAGGTTTATTTTACCGGCTTTTAAAAGGCTGGTTTAAATAAAAAACTTTATTTTTCGGAGGAGAAGAATGAAAAGAAAACTTGCTTTAGTATTGGTATTAGCATTGGCGGTCTTTGCTTTTGCCGCTTGCGGCGGCGGAAATGATACGCCTCCGGTGGACGAGGGTCCTGAGACACCTTCGAACAATGCGGTCAAGACAGGTATGGCCGTTGTTTCCAGTGCGGAAAAATCAGTAGACGCAGGCGATAATAACGGAGCTGCCCAGGCTGACTCCACAGTCGTCGCCGTGACCGTTGATGGGAATGGGGTTATCACAAACTGCGTTATCGATCACGCGCAGACAAAGATAGAATTCTCAAAGGACGGTAAAATCGTTACACCTCTTGACACCGTAGTTCCCGGAAAACAGGAAATGGGTGATGCCTATGGCATGAAGAAAGCTTCTTCCATAGGTAAAGAATGGAATGAGCAAGCTACTGCCCTTTCCAATTACGTGATCGGCAAAACCGTAGCAGAAGTCAAAGGTATAGCTGTCGATGAGAACGGAGCCCCTTCCGATTCTGACCTGGCTTCTTCGGTTACTGTCGGTATCGGCGGATATGTCGATGCCATTGAAAAGGCCGTTGCGAACGCAAAGGATATGGGCGCCTCTGCCGATGATCTGCTGGGGATCGGTGTTGTTACTACTATCGATAAGTCTGTTGACGCAGGTGATGAAGATGGATTGGCACAGGCATATACAAATTATGCGGTTGTGACTTTCGACGGTGACGGCGTTATTACCAGCTGCATTATCGATGCATCACAGGCCAACATCAACTTCTCAAAGGATGGTAAAATAACCACGGATCTGACCGCAGCAATCGAAACTAAAAATGAGTTGGGAGCTGATTATGGCATGGCCAAGGCTTCCAGCATAGGTAAAGAATGGAATGAGCAGGCTGCTGCTTTTGCCGCCTATGTGCTCGGCAAAACCGTAAGCGAAGTTGAAGGAACTGCCTTGACGGAAGACGGAGTCGCAGCAGACTCAGATCTCGCTTCATCCGTAACTGTACACATCGGACCTTTCATGGAAAATGTAGCCAGGGCATACGCGGCTGCAAAATAAGCTCGGAAGTAAATACACACTAATAATGGCGGGAGGTAGATTTATCTACCTCCCGGCTATTAAGGGGAATTGTTTTTTAATCAGAATTGCTTTATGATTTATTGCAGAAAATCAGCGTCCGGGAGTTTACAGTGATCAAAAAATCTATAATATTAATAATCTGCTTTCTT
>CAYYHH010000105.1:5212-6266 GCA_964471645.1 uncultured Oscillospiraceae bacterium | reverse complement strand
TATTTCGGGAGGCAATTTTCATGGCCAGTATCTGGCTATAGGACTCGATGTGTTAGGTATAGCTCTTTCCGAGCTGGCCAACGTATCAGAGCGGCGGATCGAACGCCTGGTCAACCCTGCCCTCAGCGGTTTGCCTGCATTTTTGGTAAAGCACGGCGGCTTGAATTCGGGCATGATGATAGCACAGTATACAGCTGCGGCATTGGTCTCGGAAAACAAGGTTCTTGCTCATCCGGCATCCGTTGATTCAATTCCATCTTCCGCAAATCAGGAGGACCATGTGAGCATGGGAATGACAGCCGCCGTCAAAGTACGGGAAATCCTCAAAAATGTGACTGATGTGCTGGGAATCGAAGCCATGTGCGCTGCGCAGGCCATTGAATTTCAAGGCAGCGATGGTTTGTCTCCGGCAGGTCTTGCGGTATATAATGTTATAAGAGATCAGGTAGGACCTCTCGAAAAAGACAGGATCCTTTATACTGACATGCAAAAATGCTCAGCTCTATTACGAAGCGGGGCGATATTGGAGGCAGCCGAATCGGCTGTCGGATGTTTGAAGTAAGGGGGGGGTAATAATGTTGGATAACGGTAAAACGGCAAATGCAATGAGCGTCTGCTTAACAGGGAATCTTCCTGACAAAAAGATTTTCAGACAGGGAATACGCCGTGCTCCCAAAAGGGAGTTCACACTGAGTGAAGAAGACACTCTGCTCGCTTTAAAAAATGCGCTGAGATACGTTCCGCCTCAATGGCACGATGAATTGGTGCCGGAATTTTTGGATGAACTTTTTACTAAAGGCAGAATTTACGGCTACCGCTTCAGGCCGGAAGGTGAAATTAAAGCACGTCCCGTTGATGAATACAAAGGCAAGTGCATAGAAGGAAGAGCTTTTCAGCTTATGATCGACAACAATCTGGACTTCGATGTAGCGCTTTATCCGTATGAGCTGGTAACCTACGGCGAAACAGGGCAGGTTTGCCAGAACTGGATGCAGTATCTATTGATCAAACGGTACCTGGAAGAACTTAACGATAACCAGACTCTTGTAATACA
>CAYYHH010000105.1:4948-5202 GCA_964471645.1 uncultured Oscillospiraceae bacterium | reverse complement strand
GGGATTGTTCCAGTCTCACAAAAATACTCCAAGGGTTATAATAACAAACAGCCTTATGGTAGGTTTATTCGATGATCAGGAAAACTGGCACAGGGCGGCGGCACTGGGTGTTGCTAATTATGGTCAAATGACTGCAGGCGGATGGATGTATATAGGACCCCAGGGAATAGTCCACGGAACTTTCAACACCTTGTTAAATGCGGGAAGGCTCAAACTCGGAATCCCCGATGACGGCAATTTGACAGGTAAGCTAT
>CAYYHH010000105.1:0-4924 GCA_964471645.1 uncultured Oscillospiraceae bacterium | reverse complement strand
GGGGAAAGCTGCCGAAATTGCCGGAGGGGTATCTGTCATAGCCGAAGTGGACCCGTCACGCATTAAAACCCGATTTGATCAAGGCTGGGTTCATGACATTGCTTATTCGGAGTCTGAGGCATTCAAGAAAGCGGAGGATAATAAAAAAAGTGGAAATGCCATTGCAATAGCTTATCAAGGAAATATCGTCGATTTGCTTGAATATGCAGACAGAGAGAATATACACATCGACCTGCTGTCAGATCAGACCTCCTGCCATGCTGTGTATGACGGGGGATATTGCCCACAGGGATTGAGTTTTGAGGAAAGGACACAACTTCTGTCCGGTAACCACAAAAAATTCAAGGAACTGGTCAAAGATACATTAATCAAGCATTTCCATGTGATTCAGAACCTTGCGGCAAAAGGAACTTATTTCTTTGATTACGGGAATAGTTTCATGAAAGCTATTTACGATGCAGGTGCGCTTGAGATATGTAAAAACGGTAAGAATGAAATCGATGGTTTTATATATCCATCATATGTGGAGGATATTCTGGGCCCCAGACTGTTCGATTACGGATATGGCCCTTTCAGATGGGTATGTCTTTCAGGAAAACCCGAAGATCTTCGCAGGACCGATATGGCGGCTATGGAATGCATCGATCCGAACCGCAGATACCAGGATAGAGACAACTACAATTGGATAAGGGATGCTGAGCAAAATCGCTTAGTGGTGGGATCGCAGGCCCGGATATTATATCAGGACGCCCTGGGCAGAAGGGATATAGCTCTGCGTTTCAACAAATCAGTTCGCGACGGAGAATGCGGCCCGATAATGTTAGGAAGAGACCATCACGATACCGGGGGCACTGATTCCCCTTTCAGGGAAACTTCTAATATAAAGGACGGCAGCAATATTATGGCTGATATGGCAACACAGGTGTTTGCAGGCAACTGCGCAAGGGGAATGAGCCTGGTCGCCCTGCATAACGGCGGCGGTGTCGGGATCGGCAAAGCGATCAACGGCGGATTTGGAATGGTCCTTGACGGCAGCGAAAGAGTTGATGAAATACTGAAAAGCGCCATGCCCTGGGATGTAATGGGGGGAGTGGCAAGAAGGGCCTGGGCCCGGAATGCAAATGCTATAGAAACATGCGCCGATTATAACGCCATGAACAACGGAAACTACATCACATTGCCTTTTATGGCGAAAGACGAGACGAAGCTCGCACATTATGTACATGAAAAATATAAGAGTAAATGACAATAGATTTTACGGATAGGAGAAAGAAGATGATATTGAAAAGCATAATGGAATGCGTGCCCAATTTTAGCGAGGGCAGAGATCAGGCAAAAATCGAAAAAATTGTTGATGCATTCAGGGGAAAGGAAGGCGTCAAACTTTTGGATTACTCTTCCGATAAAGACCACAACCGCAGCGTGGTCACTGTCGTTGGAGAGCCTGAGGCTCTTGGGGCGGCCGTAATCGAAGCTGTTGGGATTGCGAAGGATATAATAGATATGAATATCCACGAGGGTCAGCACCCGAGAATGGGCGCGGCCGACGTAGTTCCGTTTATTCCCATAAAAAATGTCACTATGGAAGATGCTGTTTCTTTGTCCCGTGAGGTTGGCAAAATTGTAGGGGAGAAATATGGAATACCTGTATTTCTTTATGAAAAATCTGCTTCGGCTCCTCATAGAGAAAATCTTGCCAATGTGAGAAAAGGACAGTACGAAGGTCTGGCCGAGAAAATGAAGGATTCCTTGCTCTGGACACCCGATTACGGTCCGTCAAAGCCCCATCCTACATTCGGTGCGATTGCCGTAAGTGCAAGGATGCCTCTTTGTGCATACAATGTCAATTTGGGTACAGATAATCTGGAAATTGCAACCGCAATAGCAAAAAAGGTTAGATACCTGGGCGGAGGGCTCAGATATTGCAAAGCTATGGGGGTGGAGCTCAGCGAACGCAGACAGACCCAAGTATCGATGAACCTTACTGATTACACCAAAACGTCTGTTTACAGCGCATTTGAAATGATCAAAATGGAAGCGGCAAGGTACGGGGTACCTGTTGTGGGCAGCGAAGTTATAGGATTGCTGCCTCAGCAGGCATTGATCGATTGCGCAGAGTATTATTTGGGAATCGAAAATTTCTCTGTTGACCAAATTATAGAAAATCGAATTATGGAATAAACACTGCTGTTGAGAGGTGGGATAGAATGTCAAAGAAGATTTTAATCAATGCCGGTCAGCTGGTAACCTGCAGTGGTTTTACGGCCAAAAAGGGAAACCGGATGAAGGAGCTTCATATTATTGAAAATGGGGCAGTTGAAATAAGCGATGATTTAATCACGGCAGTGGGCACAACGGAAGAACTTAAGACTGCAATAACTGCAGATGCCGAAATAATTGACTGCAAGGGAAAGGCTGTCTTGCCCGGCTTCGTGGATTCACATACACATTTTATATTTGGAGGCTATCGGCCCGAAGAGTTTTCATGGAGGCTTTCCGGTGTCAGCTACATGGATATAATGAAACGGGGAGGGGGGATCAACGCCACCACAATACCCACCAGGGAGGCCCCGATCCATGAGTTGAAGGCAGACGGATATAAGCGATTGAATTCCATGCTTGCTTTCGGTGTAACCACCGTTGAAGGCAAAAGCGGTTACGGACTTGATAAGGAGACTGAAATTAAGCAACTGACCGCGATGAAGCAGCTCGATCAAGAACACCCCGTCGATATTGTTTCAACATTTATGGGTGCCCATTCGGTCCCGGAAGAATATAAGGGCAGAACAGATGAATATATCGATTTTATTATCGGTGAAGTGCTTCCTGAAGTATCTGAAAAGGGCCTTGCGAAATACTGCGATGTCTTTTGCGAAGCCGGTGTTTTTGATATAGGCCAATCGAGGAAATTACTTCTGGCAGCAAGAAACATGGGTCTGGAGATTAAACTCCATGCCGACGAAATTGTTCCTATAGGAGGGACAGAGCTGGCCGTTGAACTTGGCGCCGCATCTGCCGATCACCTTCTGCAAGCTTCTGATGGCGGAATAGAGATGTTGGCAAACAGCGATGTCATAGCCACGTTACTTCCCGCTACTGCCTTCAGCTTAAAAGAGCCTTATGCCAAGGCCAGAAAGATGATCGATACAGGCTGTGCCGTTGCCCTGGCAACAGATTTTAATCCGGGAAGCTGCTTCACCAATTCCATTCCGTTGATTTTTGCGCTTTCAACTATATATATGAACATGGCTGTTGAAGAGGCGATAACCGCAATGACGATTAACGGAGCAGCGGCTTTAGGTAAAGAAGATATGATAGGCAGTATAGATGTAGGTAAAAAAGCAGATCTGGTTTTGCTTGAATACCCCGATTACAAATTTTTAAATTATCATTTTGCTGTCAACATAGTTGAAAAGGTCTATAAATCAGGCAAATTAGTATATGATAAATATGGTCTGCCAAACAGGCAGTAGTTTTGCCGGACTTGTTATAAGCAGGTGTGGTCGGCAGAAAACAAGAGCGATCTGATAATCCTGCTTTGAGTTTGTTATGCAAGCCCTTAATATAAATATCAACAAAATAAACGGAAGGATACAAAATGTTAAAAGAACTGACCATAGAAAAATTCACCGACACGCTTGCGTCGGATTCTCCGGTGCCCGGGGGAGGAAGCGCATCAGCCATGGCGGGGGCCACGGGAGCAAGCCTGGTAGCCATGGTGGCATCATTAACCATTGACAAAACAGGATATGAGGGTCAATGGGATGAGATGAGTAAGATAAAAGAAGAGATGATGGAGTACAGAGCATTCTTTTTAGAGGCCATGGACAGGGATGCCGGTTCTTATGCAAAAGTTATAGACTGCTTCAAATTACCCAAAGGATGCGAAGAAGAAAAGGATTTTCGATTAAATGCTATTCAGGATGCCCTTTACGGAGCTGCGCTGGTTCCTTTGGAAATTGCACAAAAAGCAGCCGGTATTTTTGATTTTGCAAAATTGGTGGTTGAAAAAGGCAACAAAAATGCAGCTTCTGACGGTGCCGTTGCGGCTTTAATGGCGCGTGCCGCCGTGAAAGGAGCGCTGCATAATGTCATGATCAATGCCGCCTCATTAAAAAGCGAAGAGCGAAAGAATGATTTATCGAAAAAGACTGAGGAATTGAAAAGGATAGCTGATAAGAAAGAGAAAGAAGTGATGGAGCTAATTGAGTTTTAGCAATCATGAAACTTGCTGGATTTAGTTGAAAGCGAATCGGGCAGAAGGCGGGCGATTATTTCAACTATCGGGCTCAAAGGGACGAATGCTGACAATCCGTCCCTTTGATTTGAGTTTATGCAACGGCAGCCTCCAGGGCTAAACGCATCATATCGGTAAAGGATTTTTCACGTTCCTCGGCAGTAAGTCTTCCGCCGGTCACAAAGTGATCGCTGATGGTGAGTATAGTCAGTGCCCTTGCGCCTAAACGCGCCGCGTTCATGTAAAGGGCGGCCGCTTCCATCTCCACAGCCATGACGCCCATCTTTGCCCAGGCCTTCCACCAATCCGGATCATCTTCATAGAACACATCGCATGAGACTATGTTCCCGGCCTTTATGGGTATGTTTTCCATATCGGAAGCTTCCTTGACCTTGATGAGCAGGTCGTAATCGCAGCAGGGTGCAAAGTTGCCGTTGAGCCCATAAGTGTGTTGCCATGCGGAATCCGTCGATGCGCTGATTCCTACGACGATATCCATCAGCTTGATCTCTTCGTGAAAAGAACCCGCCGAACCGACGCGTATCAGGTTTCGCACCCCATACTCTTTGATAAGTTCATGGCTGTAAATGCCCATAGAAGGCATACCCATACCTGAACCTTGAACTGATATCGGGACACCTTTGTAGGTACCTGTAAAGCCCAACATCCCCCGGATTTCATTATAGC
>CAYYHH010000104.1:5193-6281 GCA_964471645.1 uncultured Oscillospiraceae bacterium | reverse complement strand
ATTTAGTAACGGACTTGCTCAGGGAAGGCAGAATTTCCACCACCGATTGCAGGGCAAAGGAAGCAAGGAAGTTGGCCGAAAAGATGATCACCCTTGGCAAACGCGGAGATCTGCACGCAAGAAGGCAAGCCATGGCTGTGATTTTCGACGAGGATGTTGTCAAGAAACTGTTTGACGACATAGCTCCCAAATATGCCGAAAGAAACGGCGGATACACCAGAATCCTCAAGCTTGGGCCAAGACAGGGCGACGGCGCCGAGGTGGTATTTTTAGAGCTGGTTTAAGCGCAGGATTGATGCTAGTAGCGTTTGGTATCAGGTACCAAACACAACTGATGAAGAAAGAATTAATAAAATCCCCGAGGATATTCCCCGGGGATTTTTGTTCGGTAGCGTCTGGTACTATTTACCCAATCACCGCTTTAATCCACAAATTCCCTTGGAGATTGTGGCATTAAATGGTATAATGCTACTAAAATGAAAATACGGTTATTACATGCCATGCAAAGGTACAGTGATTACATCGCAGCAATATTCTAAGGTGGAGTGGAATGGACAACAAACGCTATAAAATCAGAACAATTTATACATCTGAACGCCTCAGGAAAAAGCTGGATTGGATCAGGGAGTTTCCACTGACGCTGGTGGAAGCCCCGTCGGGGTATGGAAAGACCACGGCGCTTAAACAGTTCTTTAATAATGAGAGTTTTGCCTCTGTGCCCGTATACTGGCTCACTTTTTTGGGTGAATCCGAACAGGCATCATGGTCCGGATTTTCCAAAATAATAGCCAAAGCAGACCCTCTTTGCGGGGAAGCGCTGGAGGATCTGGGCGGGTTGTCGACAGACAAGCTGAGACAGGTTGAGAGCATTATGAGCGGGCTGTCATGCTCCAAAGAAACTTATATTGTTTTAGATAACGTGAATCAAATCAAGTTTTCGGAGATGGGAAGCCTGCTGGAGATCCTTTCCGGACACGGAGGGAAGAATCTGCACATCGTTGCTGTGACCACCCAGGTGACGGGGGAAAAATATGCGGTCGCCGGAGGCAATCATAAAATTTATTACCTTGCCCGAGGTGATTTCGCTT
>CAYYHH010000104.1:3562-5183 GCA_964471645.1 uncultured Oscillospiraceae bacterium | reverse complement strand
GATACAGTTACCTATTTCAAGCAGGTGGGCATAAATCTGGACGAGGAACAGATAAAATCTGTCTACGACAGCACGGACGGATGGATATTTGCTATTTATCTGCAGATGTTGGCTTTTATGCAGACGGGAAACTTTGCAAACGGTGATATGGGAGCCTTGATTGAAAACAGTCTGTGGCGTCACATGGACGATAAGGCCAGAACATGTTGCCTGGCACTGTCCGTAGTAACCGGTTTCACCATGGAACAAGCCCTGTATCTTACCGGTTGCAGCAGGGATGAAATTGAAAAAAGACTGCCGGGCAATGGATTTCTAAATTTCGATCGACAAACTAACACCTTTAATTTCCATTCCATTTTCTTTGAGTTTTTAAATCAGCGGTTCAAGGAACTTCCACAGGAGGAGAAGCGTCAGATCTGGTTAAGGGCGGGCCGGTGGGCCGAAAAAACCGGCGAGAGGCTAAAGACCTTGCAATTTTATCATGCCGCAGGAGAACTGGAGCAAATTTTTGCCACAGCCACAACGAGCTACGAGATTGCGGATGTTGTGGATGAAAGCAGCAGGCATATAATCCTGGATCTGCTGGAGACTCCCCGTGAAATTAAAATGCGTTATCCCAGAACTATGATTTCCATCGCGCTGGCCCTTTTCTTTTTCGGGTTGAATGAAGAACTCCTCCGCAGGGCAGATGAAATCGATCAGATAATTGAAGACAGCGCTATCGATGCGAAAGAGAAAAATGCACTTCGCGGAGAGATGGAGTTGCTTTTGTCTTTTTTGGAGTATAACAGGATCGGCGACATGGGCAAGCGGCATCGCCGGGCCCTGGATCTTCTCGGCGGACAGGCCAAGCTGATCAATGTCAAGAGCACATGGACTTTTGGCTCGCCTTCAGTTCTCTATATGTTCTGGAGAGAGAGCGGTAAATTGCAGGAAGAGCTGGAGGAAATGGATAGGTGTATGCCGGTCTACTATCGGCTCACCGGCGGACATGGGAGCGGCGCCGAACACATGATGCGAGCAGAGGCTCTTTTTATGACCGGCGATCCGGACAGCGCAGAAATCCTCTGTCACAAGGTGTTGTCAATGGCTGAGGAGAGCCGCCAGGTCAGCATATGCCAATGCGCACTGTTCCTTTTGGCGCGAATCGCGCTGTTCAGGGGAGATAATGCCCGGTTTACGCAGATTGTTGCCGAGATGGAGAGGAAAGGCCGGCAGAATACGGAGGATCTCTGCCGCTTTACCTTAGAACTTTCAAAGGGCTTCCTGGGCCTGTATACGGGAAGGGATGACTGGGTTTCAGATTGGCTTCAAACCGGAAGGTTTGGGAAGCGACTGGCTATCATGACTGTTCCGATGGCCCATATTATCCACGGGTTTGCCCTGTTGAAACAAAAGGCATTTCCGCAGATTTTGGGGGCCGGAGAGAATTTCCTGGAATTAGCTTCGATATTTCCGAACTTGTTGGCCCAGGTATACATTCTGATTTATATGTCTCTGGCCAGCGAAGGTTTGGGGCGGGCATCTCAGGCAGAAAAACATCTTGAAAGGGCACTGGAAATAGCACTGCCGGACATGATATATATGCCTTTTGCGGAAAACAGCGCAGCATTAGAGGGCA
>CAYYHH010000104.1:0-3417 GCA_964471645.1 uncultured Oscillospiraceae bacterium | reverse complement strand
AAAACCGGGAAGAACTGAAGACTATTCTCCGGCTGGGAAGGCAATTCGAACAAGGGAAAAAGATCTTTTTCCAAGGGGACGCATTATTAACAACCCGGGAGAGGGAGGTGGCAATTCTGGCAAAAGAGCGACTCAGCGCCAAGGAAATAGCCCGGCGGCTGTTTATCAGTGAAAGTACGGTGAATAATACATTGTCACGCGTTTACGAAAAGCTTGATGTCCACTCCAAGTCAGAGCTGGCAGATAAGAATTTCTAAACAGCAACATATCAACATTACTCAATTCCGAACTAGAAAATGTCCCGTGCCATGCCCCCGAATAATCGGGGGTATTTGATTTCTCATGGCAAATCATATAACAAATAGGGTAATTTCTGCCCTAACACCTTTAGGGAAAGAAGAGATACAATTGAAAATAATGGTGTATTGTGCCGAAAAATACAAAGGAGAAGCACCATGGTGTGTATCGAAGGGATCACGCCGTTGCCTGACTATCGGTTGCGCATTGAGATGGGAAGCGGCAATGTTGTGGAGTTGGATATGAAGTTGTATTTTAAAGCCGCTCGATTTAAGGAGTTGATACAGCCTGAGCTGTTCAATTCTGTACGAACCGATGGGTACAGTGTCATCTGGGGAGAAAAGATATACCTTAGGGTGGGGATTCCTGAGTTATTGGATATGCTGCAGCAACCAAGGGATCCTGAAACACGGAGACGGTACCTGCAAGATGTCACGAAGGCGATACCATCATATTTGATTCGAAAAGCAAAGAACAGCAAAGACTGAAGTTTTTTTAATACATAATTTAAGGTAGGAAATATGGCAAAAGATAAGAAACGATTTTACCATCGTCGATCCACAAGAGTAATTGCTGTCATCACAGTAATTGTTATGCTTTTTTCTGTTACGGCCAACATGGCTACTTCCATAAAAATATCCCGCGGGGACAGTTCGGAAGCGGCTCTCAACTATCTTGTGGACAACACTGAATATTTGAAAAAAGATCGTTTTGGACGTCTGGCGCAGCTGGCAAAGGGATTGTTGGGAACCAAGGCGCTGGAGGATTATTACCTTTTGGCGGGGACGCAGATTGCCGCTGAGGATTATGCCGGCGCTCTCGTCAGCGTGGAGCATTGCCTGAGTCTTTACGGGGGCGGTGATGATGCACTGCATCTGGATCTTTTACTGAAACAGGGCTGCCTGCAGGTCCTCTTGGGGCAGGAGGAGGAGGCTCTGCTATCTTTGGATGAGGTTGTAAGGCTGAGCCCGGATTTGGCCGATGCCTATCTTATAAGGGCGCAGATCTACGCTGGACAGGAGCAGATGGAACCTTTGGCTGCGAGCCTCCTGAGTTATTTGGAACTTAAACCGGAGGATAATGAAATTCGAGCTATTCTGGCCCAAGCCATGTTTACCTCCGGAGACTATAAATCGGCAACCCGGCAGTATAGGGCAATACTCGAAAGCAACAGTTCCGGCGAGACTTCTGCTGAAACAGAATACCTTTACGGACTGGCCAGTCTTCAGGCAGCAGATTATAAAAATGCCGAGTCAGCATTGACCGAAGCGATCAGGAAGAACGATAGCTTCGAAGGCATCTATTACTATAGAGGCGTATGCCGCATGGCACAAGGGAATTACACAGCAGCAGTGAAAGATTTTACTTCTTCGATTGATAATGGAAGTCTGCGGCAGCTTAGCTACTATTCCAGGGGAGTGTCTGTATTGATGACCGAGGGATACGACTATGAGGCGGCGATAGCCGATCTTAAAGCCGCGGCCAATTACAGCGGCAAAGACAGCGATACGGGGGTAATCAAAGAGGCAAAAGCCTTCCTCGGCGAGTTGGAGGCCGCAGAGGCACTGGCTGCTGAAGAGGCGGCCCGCCTTGCGGAACAAAAACTGACGGAAATCACACCGGAAGAGCCGGGAGGGCCTGATGTATACACTTTATCGAAGGTCGGCAGAAACGGCGGTGATGCAGATGAATGAGAAAAGAAGACTGCAGGGATGCCGCTTCACAGGAACCGGCGGAGGCTCTGCGATTGATTTTGCGATATATCATGATAAGACAGGAAAGGTTGAAAGCGGAATGGATAAGGAAAACAAGAGAAGAAATCCAAATGTCAAAGTATTGATTGCGGTTATGGCCTTGATGCTGGCGATGACATTTGCTTTCCCGCTTAACGCATCGGCTGCTGAAAACGGGGAAGGAGCCGATACCGGAACGGCGACAGTCCAGGATTCAGGAGGAGACACCGATACCGGAGGCGGAGAAACCGGTAATACCGGCGGGGAGATTTCGGACCAACCGGGGGGCAGTGGAACCCACGACCCGGAGGCGGGATTGATTGATCCTCCTGAGGCTCCTATGGGAGCCCCGCTAGGTGCTCCTTCCGCAGGTCCTCAGGCTGACGACCCTGGCAATCCTGACAATCCTGATGATCCTGACGGCTCTGACAAACCTGATAATCCTGACGACTCCGAGGCTTCGGACGCAGGGACCAGAACCCAGGAGGAATATGAGATTCCGGAAGGTTCTGCATATATAGATGGAGATGAGGACACTGTATATAGGAATAAAGCAGACTCCAATGCTATCCAGCAGGCTATCGACGCCGCTATACAGCAGGCGAAGGAGAGCGTGACCATCGTGGTCAGCAACGGCATATACGCCGGAGGCATCACCGTGATCGGCACTATCGCCGGCAATGAGGGTACAGACGGTGAAGAGGGCAAAGAACCCAGCAAGCTGGTTCTCAATATCATAGCTGCCGACGCTTATAATAAGGATGAAGACGGCAGCATCGACAAAGACGACGACGGCAACATGAAGGTTCATGCCAACTCTGCCGGCGGCGTCCGGGTGGAAGGCGGACTGACCTTTGACGATGTCAGCGTTCTGCTGGCCGGCCTATACCTATCTTTAGCCGATAAGGTCAAGGTGAACAACGCCGATACCTTTGAATATTACGGAACGGCGGCAGGAGACGAAGTGGATTTCGAGCTGGCCGATATCGGTGAGAAGGTGTACATTGATTCCGGCGGGGGAGACGACAAGCTGAACGTCTCCGTAACCCAGAGCCCCACCTTCAGCTACGATCTGAAAGGCAAAGAGGGAAGCCAGTTCAACGGCGACAACCTGACAGCTGAGGGGAAGGCCCTCATCGAAAGCGGCGTCCAGACGGGTTTGAATAAACTGAAGGATCTCATTACCGAAGGGAGCACAGATCCTTCCGAGTTTAAAGATATTCGGCTTGAGGTAACGGTGAATACCGGAGAGGGCGACGACCAGATCACCCTAAAGCTGATTAACAGCACCGGCCTCGTAGAAGGAACCGGCGAGGAAGGGGGATCCGGAGGAATTATTGACATCGCCAGGATAGATGTGGATCTGTCCGCCAGCAAGGTGACGGTC
>CAYYHH010000103.1:4634-6284 GCA_964471645.1 uncultured Oscillospiraceae bacterium | reverse complement strand
AACCTGGTAGATGAATACTATGAGTTGTTCAAAATGATGAAGCTGAAAAAAGTGGTGATGGATATCAATATCAATGCCATGGACAAACTGTTTCACCTTTGCAACAACGTAAACGGTCAATCCTTAAAAGAAAAAGCAAGTCTGTTTATCGATCTGGGCGCCGTTTACACGACAGCATATGTGCAGGCAGAAAGCGAGCAGAAATTGTTCCGCCATATAAATATAGGCTCAAGGGAAATAGAACACATACTCAGCGACGAGACATTATCTTCTCCGGCGGATATTCGCAGAAGAAAAGAAGAAGGAATGAACTTATTTGCAGCGAATACCGAAACCGGACAATACTACGAAATTTTAAAACCTTATTTTTACAACCTCGTCGATGAGATAAGAAAGATAATCAGGTTCTATTACAACAGGACCGATGCGGGCAACAATATCGACCAAATATATATTTTTGGCGGCGGAAGCAAGCTGGTAGGTCTCCCGGAATACCTGGAGGAGAATCTTAATATGAAGACAGAGCGAATTGAGCGATTGAGCGGTATCGGAGGATCATTCGTGTCGGAGATCCTGCCGACCCATCTGAATGCCTTCGGCGCTTTGATCCGGTATTGAGAGAGGGGGATGGAGTAAATGAAAGATTATAATTTTTTCGAAATCTATGGCAGAAAAAAAGGAAGCATCAATTTACGGTCTCCCTATTTTGTCGGATCCCTCATTGTACTGATCTGTCTCATTATATCCGGCTTTCTGATCGGCAGGAATATTTTTATGGGGACGGAAATCAAAGCACTTCAGGGAGAGATAGAAGCTCTGCAAAGCAATCCGGCCTACAGTGAAGCATTGTTGATAAAACAGGATATCGATGCCCTGAACGAATACGATTACACAGCGGAAAGCGTGCTGAAGCAGTTCGAGGACAGCAATATTATCACCACCGATCTGCTTGCCAAGATTGCTGCGCAGATCCCTGAAACAACTACCCTTACGGAGATCAACATAGATAATGCGACAGCCGAACTCACCTTCCGCGCACCGAACAGGAAGGCGGTGGCTGAAATCCTTGTGCGTTTCAAAGAATCCGGACTGTTCCAGGATGTTACCTTCGATACAATAACCAGTATGGACGGCGTAAATGCGGTTGAGGTCATTATTTACGGAGTGATGAAAGCAGGTGAGCCCGGATGAAAAAGCAAAAGATGGTAACGAACCGGAGAGATCGAAACCTATTGGTATTGTTGGGTGTGCTTGTTATCGCATTTCTCCTGTACAATTACGTAATGGTCCCGGCCCTCGAAAAGGCGGCACAGCTGGAAGATGAATTGGCGGGTGCGGAGGCTCGTTTGAACGAAATGAATCGATCAATAACGGATTATCCTAAACTCCAAAAAGAGGTACAGGAGATACGCAGCAATATTACGGAAAAATACGCAATGTTTTATTACAGCATCAATCAAGACAGAATTCTTTACAAGCTGGACACCTTGATTGCCGAAGCGGGCATCGCGGTCAACAGATACTCCTGCACCAATGCGGACATCTTGCCCATAAGCTTCGTGAAACCTGAATACATACCTGAGGAATACCTGTTGCGGGATATGGCGGCGATCATCAATCCGTCCCTTCAAAATGAACCGTTAGTCACCG